>JAYWFP010000071.1:0-5759 GCA_043778745.1 Chloroflexota bacterium | reverse complement strand
GGTCTGTGCCCGCGGGCCATCGTCGGCGGCGATCATGACCATCACGGCATCGATCTCCCCTGCGCCCACGAGCATGTTGCCGATCAGCGCGTCATGGCCGGGCACGTCGACAAAGTCGAGCGACGTCCCATCGCCGATGTCCAGAAAGGCATATCCGATGTCGATCGTCATGCCCCGGCGTTGCTCCTCGGGCAGGCGATCGGCGTCGATGCCGGTCAGGGCGCGAAGGAGCGTTGTCTTGCCATGATCGATGTGTCCGGCGGTGCCGATCACGACGGTCATCGGCCGTCAGCCGCCGAGTACGCGCGCGACCGCGGAGGAGAGAGCTCCATCGGCGCAGGGATCGACGGTCCGCAGATCCAGGACGACACGGTCGTGCTCGATCCTCGCGACCACGGGCGGTTCGCCGGTCCGAAGTGCCGAAACGATCGTTGCGGGCGTGCTGCCGGCAGCCCGCTCGAGCGCCACGCCGACCGAACGAAGGGACTGCCCTGGGAGTGAGCCACCGCCGACGGTGGATTCCAGCTCGATGACCTCGGCGGAGCCCCGGGGAAGTGCCTCGATCAGCGCCTCGGCGCGCGCTCGGAGATCGGCCACCGGCGTTCCGAGCATTCGCCAGACGGGAATCTCCGCCCGGGCCCGGCCACCGCGATACAGCGCGAGGGTTGCCGCTACGCCCGCGAGGATCGTCTTGTCAGGGCGCATCGCGCGGCCCAGTGGGTCACGACGTAGCCGCGCGATGAGGTCCCCTCGTCCGACGATCAGGCCGGCCTGTGGCCCGCCGACAAGCTTGTCGCCCGAGAAGGTCACGATGTCGGCACCAGCGGCCAGGCGCTCGCCTGGCATGGGCTCGTGGGCCAGCCCGACCCGCTCGGTTGGGAGCAGCGCCCCACTGCCGAGGTCGTCGATCACGATCGCGCCATGGCGATGGGCAACGTCGGCGAGCTCGGCTGGAGCAGGCACCTCGACGAAGCCGGACTGGACGAAGTTGGAGGGATGGGCTCGCAGAAGGGCGCGGATCCGAGCCCTCGGATCCTCGAGGGCAGCCTGGAAATCCTCGACCCTGGTCCGATTGGTGGTTCCGACCTCGACGAGGCGGACACCGGCTCGGCGAAGGATCTCGGGAATCCGCACGCCCCCGCCGATTTCGATCAGCTCGCCCCGCGAGACGGCGACACCGCCACCGCGACCCGCAAGGCCGACGGCGAGGGCAATCGCCGCGGCATTGTTGGTGACGATGAGCGCGTCCTGCGCGCCGGTCAGGGCGACCAGGTGGTCCTCCGCGGCGCGGAATCGCCGGCCACGACGGCCGGTCGCGCGATCCATCTCCAGGAGCGTGGGGCCCTCGGCCGCCAGGCGTGCGGCCTCGATCGCGGCGCGCGGCCACGCGGCGCGTCCGAGGTTCGTGTGGACGAGGACGCCGGTCGCGTTGATCACGACCACAAGATCCATGTCGGATGGGCTGGCGCGCGCAGGCCCGTCGAATGCCTCCAGCGACGTCGCGACCTGCGCACCGAGGTCCTCGGGCGTGCGGGCGGGGAGCCCGTCGGCCAGCCGCGCCCGCTCCTCATCGACCACCCGTCGGGCCATCACGAGCACCGCGTCCGTGTCCCGCTCCCCGGTTCTCGCGCGCGCCGCGACGAGCACGTTGTCGACACTCGGCGGTCTCAGCGCCTCCGGCCGACCATTCGCTGACACTCGATCTCCTCGTGGCGGTGGCGGGAGCGCATGGGAGTCGAACCCACCGCGCGACGCCGAGCGCCGCGCCACCGGTTTTGAAGACCGGACCGGGCACCGGCCCGAACCCACTCCCGGTTCATCGTAGCGGCTTGTATCCTCCCCACATGGGAGGAAGCGAGGCACCGCGCTTTTATGCGACCGACGGACTCGGCACCGAGGTCTATGACGCGCTGACGGAGATACACATCGCCGGCTCATCGGTGGAAGGTGACGTGGACTTCTTCCGGGCGACGGCTGAGCGGACCGGTGGGCCGGTGCTCGATGTCGGGTGCGGGACCGGGCGGGTCACGCTCGCGCTGGCCGCTGACGGCTTCGAAGTCGTTGGGCTCGATCTCTCCGCGCCGATGCTCAAGCAAGCCGAGGCGCGACGATCGGCGCTGCCCACCGCAGTCAGGGCGAGCGCGTCGTTCATCCAGGCCGACATGATGAGTTTTGACCTTGGGCGAACCTTCTCCCTCATCGTCGTCCCGTTCCGGGTCTTCCAGTTCCTGCTCACGGTGGAGGCTCAGCGATCTGCCCTCGCCTCGATGCGTCGGCACCTCAACCCTGACGGGCGCCTGGTCATCGACCTTTTCGACCCTCGCCTCGACCTCTGCGCCCCGCCGTCAGTGCCCCCGGGCCCGATCGAATCGCTGGTCCATCCGTCGAACGGCAATGTCGTTCATGTCCAGCGCCTGGAACGTACCAACGATCCGGCAGCCCAGATCTTCATCGAACAGTGGCGGACAACGGAGCTTGCCCTCGACGGCCAGATCCTGCGTAACCTCGATGAATCGCTCAGCCTCAGGTGGACCTATCGCTGGGAGATGCGACACCTGCTGGAACTTGCGGGCTACGAGATCGACGCCGAATACGGCGACTACCGCGGATCTGCTCCTGCCTACGGTCGCGAACAAGTCTGGGTGGTGCGGGCACGGCCCTAGGCGAACCAGCCCGGCTTGTCCGTCAGTCGCCGGCGCGCTCGGCGGCCGAAGAGGCACCCGCAAGCGCGGCGATCAGGCCAAGAGCAGCCGCAGGGTTGGGCACGGCAAATCGGGCGCGTGTCGGCCCGGTTCCGACGTGGATGGTCCAGGCATCCGGCGGGAGGCGATCGAACATGTCCTCGTCGGTCCGATCGTCCCCGATGGCGAGCTCGAATTCCGGGGCGTCACCGATTGATCGGACGTGCGACACCACCTCGCCCTTGTTCGCCCAGGCGAAGCGGATCTCGATGACCTTGTTGCCTCGCAGGACCGCGAGATCCGTACCGGTAAGTTGCTGATCGAGAGTGACGCCGAGCTCGTTCGACAGCCAGGTCCCGAATTCCGGCTCGACGAGCCGGTAGTGCCAGGCCAGCGCGTAGTCCTTCTCCTCGACGGAACTCCCCGGCGCCCGGGCCGAGAAATGTTCGAGGACCGGCCGGACGCGATCTTTCCAGTCCATGCTGGCGCCGAGTCGAACGGATTGCCATTCGCTGCTGCCCGGCTCGCGCAGAAGCGCGCCATGCTCCGCGGCCAGCCAGACGCTCGAGAGATGGCCGAACCACCGATCGAGATCGACGGCAGGGCGCCCGGATACGATGACCACGGTCGTTCCGCGTTTCCGCGCGAGCGACCCGACGATCTCGCTGACCGCCGGACCCGGCACTGCGTCGGCTGGTCGGGCAGCGAGTCGCACCAGCGTTCCGTCGTAATCGAGGTAGCAGATTCGCCGCGTGGCCGACCGGAAGGCGCGGCGAAGTGCCGGCAATTTCGGCTCGGTCACCGGGCCGGTTGCGATGTCCCGGTCGGTCGCGGCGACCCGCAGCTTCGCAACGAAGCCCTCCGCCCAGGCGATGGCGTTGCTCCGTCGAACGCGGGCCAGCAGGGCGTCCTGGCGTTCATGCCGCTCGTCCTCGGGCATCAACAGCGCCCTCAGGAGGGCATCGGCGGAACCCTCCTCGTCGTAGGGATTGACCCGGATCGCCTCGCCCATCTCGCCCGCCGCGCCGGCAAACTCGCTCAACAGGAGGACGCCAGCACGATCCTGCTGGCATGCCACGTACTCCTTGGCCACGAGATTCATGCCGTCCCGCAGTGAGGCGACCCAGGCGACGTCAGCCGCGGCATAGAGAGCCGCGAGCTCGGAGCGGGTCACCGATCGCCGAAGGTAGATGACCGGGTTCCAGGTCGCCGTACCAAGCTCTCCGTTGAGCTCGCCGACGAGCTCGCTGACCTCGCGCCGCAGTTCGACGTAGCGCGGAATGCGCTCCCTCGATGGGACCGCCACCTGGATCATCGTGACCCGTCCACGCCACTCGGGTCGCGTAATGAGGAAGTGCCGGAATGCTCGGAGCCGCTCCGGGATCCCCTTCGTGTAGTCGAGCCGATCGACCGCGAGGACCAGTTTTCGGCCGGCGTGCCTCGCCCGAAGGTGAGCGACACGCTTGCCCACCGATTTGTTCGAGGTGACGAGGCGCTCCCACTCGTCGGTCACGATGCCGATGGGGTGCGCCTCGAGGGAGACCACCCGCCCATCGACCTCGACCCGATCCATCCGGCTCTCGGTGCCGAGGACCTGGAGGAGCGTCCGCCGGAACGCACCAAGATGCTCGTGCGTCTGGAACCCGATGAGGTCGGCCCCGAGCAAGCCCCGCAGCACCTCCTCACGCTGCGGCAGGATCCGGAAGACCTCTGCCGGCGGAAACGGGACGTGCAGGAAGAACCCGATCCTGATGTCGGGCCGAGCAGCACGCAGCAGGCTCGGGACGAGCATCAACTGGTAGTCGTGGATCCAGACGAGGTCGCCGGGCTTGGCTCGCTCGAGAACCGTGTCCGCGAAGCGCTCGTTGGCGTCGCGGTAGGCGTGCCAGGTCTCCCGATCAAAGCTGACGAGCGTCGGGAAGCCGTGCAGGAGCGGCCAGATCGTATTGTTGCTGTAGCCCTCGTAGAAGGCGCGCGTGATCCTGGGCGGCAGATCGACTGCGACGAAGCGGTGCTGCTTCTCCCAGGATCGAAGCAGCGCGTCGCGACCGTCGGTGTCACCCGTTGGTGCATCACCGGGCCACCCGATCCACAGGCCCTTGGCTCGTTCCATGACCGGTGTGAGGGCGGCGACGAGGCCGCCACTGCTCAGGTCGGCGTGCCACTCGGTCCCGGCACGGCGCGTCGTCAGAGGCAGCCGGTTGGAGACGATGAGGAGTCGTTCGGACACGTGCTTGGTGCTCTTCTAGGGGGACCTAGTCAACCATCGCTGCGGGAGACCGTCAACGCGACGACCACATTAAAGTCGCTTGCATTGGTCGCCGACCCAAGCTGTACCGGATCCTCGCCTATCATTCCGGGTATGACCGCTGACGCCCGGACGCCAAAACTCCCCCGCGCGATCCGCCTCACCGACATGACCGATTGCGGCGGTTGTGCCGCGAAGCTCGGGGCCGATCTGCTGGCCGATGCACTTTCCGGGCTCGGCGCTCAGACGGCACCGCCCGAACTGATCGCGGGCCTGAACCCGCCCGATGACGCCGCCGCGTATCTCGTTTCGCCGGATCTCGCGATCATCGGGACCCTCGATTTCTTCCCACCGCTCGTGGACGATCCGCGCCTGTATGGCGAGATCGCCGCGGCAAATGCCCTGTCCGATGTCTTTGCGATGGGCGGGCGGGTGCTGTTCGCGCTGTCGATTGCCGCCTTCCCGGAGGACCTGCCCCGGGACACGCTGGCGGAGATCTTCGAGGGCGCGTCGGCCAAGGTTAGAGAAGCTGGCGGCACGCTCGCCGGTGGCCATACGATCAAGGACCCGGAGCCGAAGTACGGGCTCGCCGTGATCGGTGCGGCGCACCCGGACCGTCTGTTGCGCAAGGGCGGAGCGGAGCCCGGCGACCGGCTCATCCTCACGAAACGTCTGGGTACGGGATTGCTGGTCTCGGGTCGGCGCCAGGGACGCACGACCGACGCGCATCTTGCGGCGGCGACGGACCAGATGACCGTGCTCAACCGGAATGCCGCCGAGGTATTCACGGAGTACGGCGTGCGAGCCGCGACCGACGTGACCGGCTTTGG
>JAYWFP010000070.1:0-5777 GCA_043778745.1 Chloroflexota bacterium | reverse complement strand
TGGTGACCGGCTTGATCAAGGCGAACTTCCCGAGCCGGATCGCGTTCGCTATGGCGTCCCAGATCGATTCACGGACGATCCTCGATGCCCCCGGCGCTGAGGACCTGATCGGACGCGGAGATATGTTGTATCAGCCATCGGATGCTCCACGCCCGATGCGCCATCAGGGCGTCTTTGTCTCCGATGCCGAGATCGCGCGCGTGACCCAGCACTGGTTCGATCAGATCGACGATCCGCACTACGACATGGCGATCATTGAATCCGACGAGGAATCGACGGGATCGGCCGAGCCGATCTCTGACCAGGATGCCGACCGTCTACTCCCGGACGCCATCGGTGTGATCCGGGAGTACGATCGAGCCTCGGCATCGCTTTTGCAGCGGCGCCTCAAAGTTGGCTATGCCCGTGCTGCGAGGATGATCGATCAGCTGCAGGAACGAGGGTATATCGGAGCATTCGACGGCTCGAATGCTCGCGTCGTACTCCGCCGGGAAGAGCCGGATACGCCGGCCTCCGACGAGCTGAGCGGGGACGACTGAGCATGAGCACGAGCGACGAGGCCCGCCGCTCCCGCGTAGCAGCGCGGGCCCGGGGTCGCCTGCCGAGTCGGCCGGGAATGCCCGATCGGCCGACGGCACCCGCCGAGGCGACGCCCTCTCTGCCGGATCGCCTGGCGAGTGCGCGCGAGCGAAAGGGCGTCGATCTGCTCCGGGCGGAGCGGGACACCAAGATCCGTGCCCGCTACCTGGGTGCCCTCGAGCGAGGCGACTACCGGGACCTCCCGGGCGCTGTCTACACGAAGGGCTTTCTCCGTAACTATGCGGTCTATCTCGGGCTGGATCCCGAGGACGTCCTCCGGCAGTGGCGCCGGGAACGCGGCGACCTGACCCCGACGGAGGCGGTCATGATCGCCCCGCGGACGATGGTGGAGGCGCCGCGTACCCTGACATTTTCGCCGTCCGTGGTCGTGGCCGCGCTCATGACCTTCGGGGTGATCCTGTTCGGCTTCTATCTCGCGGTACAACTTCTTCGCTTTGCGAAGCCGCCGGTTCTGTCGGTGTCGAACCCGGCCAGCGCCGTGGTCGATGTTGATGAATCGACGACATCGTTCGTGCTCGCCGGCACATCATCGCCCGGTGCCACGGTCACGGTATCCATCCCGGGTCAGGCCAATCCGCGGCGGGTGATCGTGCTGTCCGACGGGTCGTGGAGTGTCACGGTGGACCTGCGCCGCGGTACCAACCAGTTCGACATTGATGCCGTGGATCCTGAAACCGGCAAGACGACCGAGACACCGAAGCAGGTGATCATCAAGGTCCCGTACCTCGTCATCCAGGCACCGACGTTGACGGTGAGTCAGCCGCAGGACGGCGCGACCTACGAAAACGGCGCAATTCCGGTGGAAGGCACAACCTCGAATGCGAAGAGTGTCGTCGTGGCCGCGACCTACCTCGGGCCGCCCGACGGCTCGGTTCCCGCACCGACGCCGACCCCTGATCCCACCCCAACCCTCGCGCCGGGAACAACACCTGAACCGGCCCCGGGCGCGCACACCGTCGCCGTGGCCGATGACGGTTCGTTCACGACGCCGCTCGAGCTCACCGAAGGCCGCTGGTCGATTCAGGTCACCGCGACCTCGCCCGAGGGCAAGACGACGTCGCTGACCCGATCCGTGACCGTTGCCTACACCGGAGTCAACGTGGTCGTCGCAATCGTCGGCGGCGATGCCTGGATCAAGGTCTGGGTTGATGGGGTCCTGGATCCATCGCTCTCAGCCAGTGGCAAGGTCTATTCCAAGGGCCGAACGCTCACGTTCACCGGCAAGACATCGGTCGAAGTCAGGACCGGGTCGTCGGGCTACACCCAGTTCACCCTGAATGGCGTACCACTCGGGGCATTGGGTCGCCCCGGGATACCGGAAACGTGGCTGTTCCAGCCGCCCGCTGCGCCGGCGCTGACGCTGCACCGCTGATCGACGATGACTGATCCGGAGCTCCTCGCGCTCGCCGAGCGATTGCAGGGCCTCTGCCTCGGTCGGGGGCTTACGGTGGCAACGGCCGAATCCTGCACCGGTGGCCTGATCGCATCGGTCATCACCGATATCCCGGGTGCGTCCGGGTACTTCAGAGGCTCGATCGTTGCCTATGCCGACGCGACCAAGGTCGCGCTGCTCGATGTTCCCGAGGCCACGCTGGCCGCCCACGGCGCCGTCAGTGCTCAGACGGCCCGAGCCATGGCCACCGGTCTTCGCGATCGCCTTGGGGTTTCCCTTGCGATCTCCGTCACCGGCGTCTCGGGTCCGGATGGCGGATCGGACGAGAAGCCGGTGGGCCTGACGTATATCGGATTGGCCGACAGGCGCACCAGCGACGTCCGCCGACACACGTGGACCGGCGATCGGACGGCAAACCGGCGCGACAGCGTGCGGGCCGCGCTTCGATGGCTCATCGAGCGGGCAGAGACGCCGGGACCGGACGAGGGCCCGTGACGCGCACAGCCGCGGAAATTGGCGCCGGGTTGGCACCGGTCCGCGACGCCCGGCCGATCGAGCCGGGGTCTCGCATCCACATCCTGGGCATTGCCGGGGCGGGGGCATCCGGCGCAGCCCTGCTGGCCCGTGCCGCGGGGGCCGAGATCTCCGGCTGCGACACGGGCGGGCCGTCGCCGTACTCGGCGGCGGTTGCCCAGGCCGGGATCTCGATCGACTGGCGCCACGATTCAGCCCACGTGGGTGGGGCAAACGGGCCAGCGCGACTCGCCGTGACCAAGGCGCTGACGGCGATCACGCCCCATCATCCTGAGCTGGAGGCTGCTCGTCGGGCGCATCTGCCGATCGAACCGTGGCAGCAACTGGTGGCGGACGCTGCGTTCGGGCGGCGCCTGGTGGCTGTCGCCGGGACCCATGGCAAGAGCTCGACCAGCGGGTGGCTTGTTCACGTGCTGGCCCATGCCGGCTTCGACCCCTCGGCCTTCGTGGGAGCGTTGCTGCCTGCGGTGGTGACGCACGCCTCGCCGGCCACTGCCCGGGTTGGAAGTGGACCGGTGTTCGTGGTCGAAGCCGACGAGTACGCCGGGAACTTCGATGCCTATCGTCCTGATGTGGCGGTCCTGACCAGCGTGGAGTGGGATCATCCCGATGTATTCGCCGACCTCGCGGCCGTCCAGTCCGCGTTTGGCGCATGGATCCGCAATATGCCCGCTGGAGGCACGCTCGTAGCCAATATCGGCGATCCCGGGGTCGCGGACCTCCTCAGGACCCTGGCCAGGACCCTGCCGGTTCGGCTGATCGGGTACGCCGTGACCGAGGCTCCGCCGGCGCGCGCCGGCTATCAGCGCGGAGTTGCGGCGGAGTACGCGACCGCAACAGGTCCGGCAGAGGCGCTGCTCGGGCGCGTGGTTCATTCCACGCCCGGTGGGACGGTTATCGAGATCGTCGGGCTGGATGCACTGGCCGGGCCGGTTCGGGTCAACCTGCCCACCGCCGGACGGCATAACGTGGCCAATGCGCTCGGCGTCGCGGGAGCCTCCATCGCGGTTGGGGTCGATGCCGCATCGATTGCTGCCGGGCTGGAGACCTTTGCCGGCATCGGGCGGCGACTCGAACGCAAGGGTGAAGCAGCTGGGGTCGTGGTATATGACGATTACGGCCACCACCCGACGGCCATCCGCGAGACGCTCGCTGCCGTGCGCCAGCGGGAGCCCGGTCGCCGGGTATGGGCGGTCTACGAGCCGCTGACCTTTCATCGGACGGCTGCCTTGCTGCCGGAATTCGCCGCGGCCCTCGCCGCCGCCGACGGTGTCCTCATCGCGGATATCTGGGCCGGCCGGGATACCGATACGACCATTGCGTCCCCAGAACGCCTCGTCGCAGCCATTCGGCGCCTCAGGTCCGAGCTGCCCGTCACTGCGTCCGGCCCCGTCGACGCGACGGCCAAGCAACTCGCCCGAGACGTCGTCCCGGGTGACGTCGTCCTCGTCATGGGCGGTGGCCACAGCTATCAGATTGGCGAGCAACTCCTGGAGCGCTTGGGCCGGGATCGATCGTGACGACGCTCGACCACGCGGCTGCCGCGGATTTGCTTGAGCGCCTGTCGGGGATCCGCGCTTCGTTCGACGGCGACGCGTGGGTTGACCTCTTCAGCCCGGATGTCGCATGGCAGTCGAGTCCCCTTGCCGCTCCAGGCGTCGGGCACAATCACGTGCGAGCGTTGCTGCTCGAGGCCTCGAAGCGCGAAGAACAGGTAGAGTTCACGTTCGAACGCCATTGGGTCGTACCACCGTCGATCCTGGCACCGTGGCACGCCAGCCATGTGGACCGCACCCGTCGAACGCGGGTGCGCACCGCCGGGTTTGCAGCCTTCGAGATCGCGTCCGATGGACGCATCCGGATCGCCCGGTGGTGGCCGGTCCAGACGACAACCACGATCGAGTAGGGAGGCTGCGTACGGATGGCAGGAGATGTCTCCTTCGATGTCGTCAGTGAATTCGATGTCATGGAATTGCGGAACGCCCTGGACCAGGTCCGGCGCGAGGTTGGTCAGCGATATGACTTCAAGGGAGCGACGGTCGAAATCGAACAAACGACCACCGAAGTCGTCATCGTCACCGACAGCGATTTCCGGGCAGGAGCGATCAAGGACCTCATCGAATCCAAGGCTGTTCGACGCGGCCTGTCACTGAAGATCTTCGATTGGGGCAAGATCGAGCCGGTCGGCGGTAACAAGGTTCGCCAGAAGGTGACCCTCCGTCAGGGTCTGACCGATGAGCTGGCCAAGAAGCTTGCGCGCCTGATTCGAGACGAGTTCCCGAAGGTCAAGTCGCAGATCCAGGGCGACGCCCTTCGAGTATCCGGAAAAAACAAGGACGATCTCCAGCGCGTGATCACCCGGTTCCGCGATCTCGATGAGGTCGTCCCGCTCCAATTCCAGAACTACCGGTAGTCCCGATGCTGCCGGGAGCGCGCTTCAGCAGGGTCGTGGTGGGCCTCGTCGCCGCCGTGCTGATCTTGAGCATGCTGCTCGGCGCGCTGCCCTCACCTGGGCTGTGATGGATCAACTCGGGGCGCCCGCCAACCCCGAAGTCGATCCGCCGCCTGTTGCGGACCCGGGCGAGGTCGCAGGAACGGCGGTCACGGAGCCGCCCGCGATGGCTGTGGAGCCGCCCGTGATGGCCGTGGAGCCGCCCGTGATGGCCGTGGAGCCGCCCGTCACGGTCGGGCGGATGATCGCGGACGCACTCCGGCGCGCAGGAGTGCGGTGGGCCTTCACGGTCCCTGGCGAGAGCTTCCTCGGTCTCATCGACGGGCTGGAGGCGGCGGGAATTCATGTCGTGGCCACGCGCCACGAAGGAGCGGCCGCCTTCATGGCCGAGGCCCATGCCCAGCTCACCGGGCGCCCGGCTGCGTGTCTCGCAACGCGAGCCGTCGGAGCCTCGAATATGGCCATTGGTATCCACACTGCGACGGCAGATTCGAGTCCGATGTTCGCACTGGTCGGTCAGGTGGAGCAAGCCTCACGAGGTCGCGAGGGCTTTCAGGAAGTCGATCTCGCCGGCACGATCGGCGGCCTCGCGAAGTGGGCCGCCGAGCCACGCAATGTCGACGAAGCGGTCGAGGCGACCGGTCGAGCGGTGACCGAAGCCCTTTCCGGCCGACCCGGCCCTGTGCTCCTGTCCATTGGCGAGGATCTTCTGGATGCCGTGGTCCCGACCGGCCTGGTCCCGGAGGTTCCGCGCAACGCGCCTCGTCGCCCGGATGAGGCGGAGATCGGGGCGGTTCT
>JAYWFP010000069.1:0-5788 GCA_043778745.1 Chloroflexota bacterium | reverse complement strand
TTGGGATCGGGCTCGATCTTCTGGCGCAGGCGTCGCATCGTCACCCAGACGTAGGACGGATCCGCATTCTCGGTGTCGGTCCAGCCTCGATCGAGGAGGGACTCGGTCGTGACGGTCTGGCCGAGGTTCGCGGCAAGGGCGTAGAGCAACCGCGATTCCGTCGGCGTGAGCTGGGTCGCCTCACCGCGAACGGTCGCGGTTCGCCGATGCAGCTCGAGAGACAGATCCGGGCCCAGGACCAGCTCTCGCCGCGGGACCTTGTCCCCGAGTCGGCGCAGCACACGGATGATCCGCGCCCGCAATTCCGGGTAGTGGTACGGCTTGGTGACGTAGTCCTCGGCGACCTCATCGAGCAGGTCGGCCTTGCTGTCGGCCGTCTCGATCGCCGAGAGGACGATGATCGGCAGGTCGGCCTGCGCCTTCACTTCGCGCGCGAGCGTGAGCCCGTCCATGCGCGGCATCATCATGTCCACGATCAGCAGGTCCGGCCAGCCGCTCCGGAGCCGCCGCAGTGCCTCCTCGCCGTCGCGCGCCGTCTGGACCTCGAAACCGTCGGCCCGGAGCTGGTCGGCCAGGAGCACGAGCAGGTTCGGATCGTCGTCGACGAGCAGGATCCGCGGCGATCCACCGTCGCTCCATCGGCCGCCGGTCATCATGGCCCGAGTATAGGGGCGGGTCCGGACGCGAAAGCCGACGCGGTCGCAGTCTCACCGCGCTGGGGCGGAGCGGGCCGCTGGGCGCTTCGTCCCTGAGTTGCCCCGAGCCTACGGCGCCTTCGGGTCGACGAACCGGCAGCGCTCGCGAAGCGGGCAGATCTCGTGCGTCGGGTTGCGGGCGTGGCAGATCACCCGCCCGTGCCGGATCAGGTTCACATGCGACTCGTACATCTGCTCCGGCGCGAGCATCGCCAGGAACAGGTCATGCGCGTCGTCGGCACTCGCCTTCGGCGGGATGAGGCCGACCCGATGCGAGACGCGTTCGACGTGCCGGTCGACGGCCATCAAGGGCATCCCGAACGAGAACATGAGCAGGACGGAAGCCGTCTTCTTGCCGATCCCGTTGAGCGCGGTCAGCCAGGCGCGAGCGTCGAGGGGCGCCATATCACCGAGGAATTCGAGCGAGTAGTCGCCGCGCGCCTCGCGAATCGTCCGCAGCGTCGATTGCAGTCGCGGAGCCTTCTGGTTGGCCAGGCCACCGTGTCGAATGACGTCGACGAGCTCCTGGACCGGCGCGAACTCGACGGCAGCCCAGTCCGGCGGCGCGCCATCGGACAGGCCCTCGCCGCCCCAGCCGGGTCCGGGGATATGGCGCGCCGCAGCGAGCCCGGACGGATACGCGTCCCTGAGCGATTCGAAGGCCTGCTCGGCGTTGGTGTCGGCCGTGTTCTGCGTGAGAATCGTGAGGATCAGCTCACTGGTTGGGTCCAGGCGCCGCTCCCAGGTGGGATGGCCGTGGATGGTGGCGAGGCCCGCGAGCACATCCGCGACCAGGTTCGGGCGGGTGCGGTCCAGGCGACGAGCCCAGGTCCTGCCCGGATCCGGTGCGCGGCGCTTCTTGCGCTTCTTCGCGACCGGTCGCTTCGCTGACGAAGTCGTTGGGCGTGGCGGCACTACCAGATGACCTCGATGTCGTATTGGGCGATGGCGGGATCGGCGCTGATTATTGGGATCGCTTCGAGCTGCGCCTGGGCAACCAACAGTCGGTCGAAGGGGTCGCGGTGGATCAGGGGGAGACTCGCAGCGCGAAGGGCATGGCTCATCTCGATCGCAAGGGCTTCGAGCCCGTTGGATGCGATTCGACTTCGAATATAGGCGTCCGGGTCTTCGGGAAGGGTCAGCCGACCATGGGTTGCCTTGTAGGCCAGCTCGTATGCGCTGACCGCGCTCAGGAGGACGTCATTGGCTCCATCGTCGAGAATTCGGCGACACTCTGATGACAGCTTCGGGTCGTCGAGCACCCACCAGAGGAATGCATGCGTGTCGAGCAGCGCCCTCACTTGAAGGTGGCGCGCATCGGATCGCCGGGATGCATGTAGTCCGGATCCCATTCTGGAATGGGATCGTCGAAATCCGGGTGAATGATCACCTTCCCTCGGTCCATCCCGGGAGTGCGGTGTGCGGGACGGACCTGAATCGCCACAAGCCGAGCCACCGGCTTGCCGGCCTTCGCGATCACAACCTCCTCGCCATTGCGGACCTGCTCGAGGAGCCGTGAAAGGTGCGTCTTCGCCTCGTGGATGTTGACGGTTGTGCTCACTGCCGGATCATGGACTTAGTCATGGACTTAGTCAAGGTTTCAGAGAGCGGCCGCGATCCTCGCGCCGCATTCGATGATCGGCGCGGCTCCTGCGGCCATCGCGATCTCGAGCGGGACCGGGCGCTCCCACACCGGTACGACCGTGACGCCGAGCAGCTCGAGGGCGGTGACGCCGTCAGGTTCGACGCCACCGCCGACGGCGACGCATCGCACCCCGACTTGCCTCGCCAGGCGCGCAACGCCCATCGCGGTCTTGCCGAATGCGGTCTGGGCATCGATTCGCCCCTCGCCCGTGATCACGAGGTCAGCGCCAGCCAGAAGCTTGCGAAGGCCGGTCTCGTCGGCCACGAGATCTACGCCCGGTACGAGTTCGAGTTCGCGGAACCATGACCGCGCGGAGAGCAATCCAAAGGCGGTCCCACCGGCCGCCCCGGCGCCAGGGGTTTCCCGCTCATCTCTTCTGGTGGCCGCATCGAGGCCATCCGCCCAGCGGGCGAGCCGCGCGTCCAACCCCAGTACGGTCGCCGCATCCGCGCCCTTCTGCGGCCCGTAGGTGGCAGCGGAGCCATGCTCGCCCAGCAACGGGTTGCTGACGTCGCAGGCGATCCTGAGCTCGACCTCCGCGAGCCGTGGGTCGAGCCCCGCCAGATCGACGAGCACCGCATCGTCGTCAAGGTCCTTCACCTGCGCCCCGAGCGCCTCGAAGATCCCGCGGCCCCCGTCGCTCGTGGCGCTGCCGCCGATCCCCAGGACGATATGCCGGACCCCGGCGTCCAGAACGGCCGCGATGACCTCGCCGGTGCCGCGGGTCGAAGCCCCGAACGGATCCCGTTCGCCGAGCGTCAGCCGGGAGAGGCCGGACGCGCTTGCGAGCTCAACGCAGGCGCGCTCACCGTCGAGGGAGCGGAGCCAGCGAGCTGTCACCGGGCGACCGATCGGGTCGGTTGTCAGGACGTCCTCCCAGGTCCAGGCACCGGTGGCCGCGATCGCCTCGAGCGTGCCCTCGCCGCCATCCGCCAGGGGAGCCAGCACGATCTCATCACCTCCTCGAACCCGTCGCCACCCGTCGGCGAGCGCCTGGGCAACCTCGACCGAGGTCAGGGATCCCTTGAACGAATCCGGCGCCAGGACCACCCTCATCGATCCGGCGGGTCTTCGCCTTCCGGCACGCTTCGACGTTCGAGGTACTCGGGGATGCGGATCATCGGCGGTCGTTCCATATCGGCCAGCTCGATGACCTCGAGCGACAGGCGGCCGCGGCCGGAACGCGGCAACTTCATCGTCGACCCGAGCTCCGCGAACAGTCGTGCCTTGCGCCGCTCCTCGAGACGCTTCATCACGGCCTGAAGGATCACGAAGCTCATCCGGGACAGGCCCTCGAGCTCCTGGTTGCGATGGACGCGGCGATCGAGGTCCACCTGCCCGAGGCCCTCCAGCCCGACACGCTCGGCGATGTCGATGAGATGGCCGATCTCAACGGCATAGCCCGTGAAGAATGGGAGCTGCTCGAGGATCGAACGACGACCGGCGTACTCGCCGGCGAGTGGTTGGATGAATCCGGATAGTTCCGGGTAGAAGAGGTTGATCAGGGGCCGCGCCACGAGCTCGGTGACCCGGCCACCGCCACCCTCGCGAAGGATTCCGCCCTCCACGATCGGGCGCTGGTAATAGCCCTTCACGTACTGGAGGCGCGGCTCGTGGAGGAGCGGGCCCAGCGTGCCGTAGACCATCCTCGGGTGCCAGTTGCGGACGTCCGTATCCGCCCAGACCACGATGTCCCCGGTGGTCTCGAAGAGGGACTTCCAGAGCGCCTCGCCCTTGCCGTTGAATGACCCGTAGCGAGACAGCACATCGGGATGCTGGACGACCCGCGCTCCCTCGGCTTCCGCGATTTCGCGGGTTCGGTCCGTGGATGAGGAATCGATCACCACGATCTCGTCAAGGAGCGGGATCCGGCCGACCATGTCCCGGATCGCCCGACGGACAATCGGGCCGATCGTCTCCTCCTCGTTGAGCGTCGGCAACACGAGGCTCACGGTCAGGCCCTGCTTCTCCTTGATCTGGGCCAGGCGACGCAGGTCCGAAAACTCGCTGTGGTGGAAGTTCGATTCGCCGAACCAGCGGTCGACGCGGGTCGGCACGGCGCGGGCCTCCTCGGCCGCTCGGTCCGCGGCCGCCAGGGTCTCGGCCCGCGAGGCGAGTTGCTCGAACGTCTGGCGACCGATCGACTCCCGTGTCTTGACGACAATGACGGTCGACTTCGATCGCGTCGCGATGGCCTCGGGCATCGCTCCGAACAGGTGGGATGACGCATCACCCGACGTCGGTGCCGCGGCTGCGCCCATCACGACAAGATCCGCTCGATCGGCCTCCTTGACGATCGCATTTCGAACGTTGGCGGCCTCACGAACCACCGTCTCCGTGGGGACCGTGGCGTGCTGCCGCACGAAGGCCTGGAGGGCTCGCTCCGCCTGGGCGCGGACGGCGATCGTGATCCCGGGTGGGACGATGTGCAGGGCAACGAGCTGCGCCCCGCGCCGCTCGGCAATCGCATTCGCGAATCGAATCGCCAGTTCCGCGTGCGGTCCGCCGCGGACCGGGACCATGATCCGCTTGATCTCCCTGGGGCCGCGCTGCTTGACCACCGCGATGTCGCAGGGTGAATCGCGGACCACCTCGTCGATGGTCGGCGAGAAGGGCACCGCCATACCGTCGCGGCCATTCGGCGTCTTGCCGCCCCACCCGAAGACGATCAGGTCGGCATCCAGCTCGGCGGCCGCCTCGACGATTCCCTCGGCCGCGTGCCGTCCGATCCGGACGATCGGGTGGATCGGCGTGCCATCCGGCGCGAAATCCAGGACGCGCTGGAGCAGTCGGCGCGCATGTCGCGCCCGCGTCGCGCCCTCGGACAAGGCCATCCCTTCGGGGACCTCGACGATCCCGAGTGCCGTCAGCTCGCCGGCGCGCGGCTCGAGCAGATCCGCGCCCAGGCTGATCAGTTCCTCGGCGGTCGCCGGGTTGGCCACCGGGATCAGGATCCGGATGGGGAGCGGTTGGGTCGTCACCCGGCGCCCTCGCGGCCAGCGTCGGCCTCGGCCGCCGCCGCGGCACCAGCCTCAGCCTGAGCCTCGGCGTCGGCCGCCCGGTCCGGGGCCTCGGCGTTCCAGCGATCGACCAGGTACGGCTTGAGCAATTCGAACTCGCGGGCCTGGCGCATGACCCGTTCCTCAGCCTGGTCGGTGGTCAGGTCCCGATTTTCGATGATGAAGCTCGCCACTCGTCCGAAATAGACCGGCACCAGCGAGGCGACCATGCGGTCCACGCCGGCCGGATCCCGTCGCGCCGCGATGACCATGTCATACACGGTCCGTGCCCACAGGTCGTCCGGGAAGTGGAAACCGGCGACGGCGCCGGCCATCTGCGCGGTAGTGGGGGTCGGCGCACCCGGGGCGTCCATATCGAGCTTCGTGCGCGCGCTTTCGGCCATCTGCCCGGCCTCGATGGCAAGTTCGAGGATCTCCTCGACATTGGC
>JAYWFP010000068.1:0-5831 GCA_043778745.1 Chloroflexota bacterium | reverse complement strand
AGGAATTCCTGGTGCGTGTCGAGGGCCAAGTGGCGGTCGTGCCTTTCTCGTTTGGCGGCGCTGGGAGGCGGGGCGAACAAGAAGACCGGCGGGGACACGTGCCGGCAGGGGGAATCTACCATCGCGCGGAGTACGGGCGCAAAATGTCGGCGGCCGTAGCCCGATAGGTCGGCGCGCGTAGCCCGATCGGCGGCCGGTGCCCGATCGAAGCCCGTAGCCCGATCGAAGCCCGTAGCCCAATCGGCGCCCACAGCCCAATCGAAGCCCGCACCGGCAGGGATCAGCCTCGCCAACCGGGCGGCCGGGTTCGAGCCCACGCACGTAGGTCGTGTTACCGAGTTGACGCGCCCACCGGTCGCAGCTACGCTCCATCGCGGATGACGGTCAACGGAGGTGGTTGGCCGGAAAGGGACCGGAAATGATCGCGAGCGAGTTCGCCTTTCTGGCACTCGGGCTCGTTCTGGGCGCTGCCAGCGGTGCCGCGCTGGTCATTGTCCTGCGCAGCCGTCCACCCGCCCCGGAAGTGCGGGTCACGGTCAGCCACGATGCGGTTCCGCGTCGAGCGGCCACCCTCTCGTCGGATGCGTTCACCATGTCGGCCACGGAGCCTGCCCGGGGGGGACCCGCGGATCGGCGCCGTCAGGATCGGCCGGAGGGACCAGACGGCGAGCCCGAATCCAGCGAGAACAGGGTGCGCTCGGCCGCGGCCGCTGCGTCTCGTCCGGGGCTTATGGGCCGAACATCTGTTCCGTTCGGCCCGAGCGTGGCCACCAGGGCCGCAGTTTCAATCGAGCCGGAGCGCGACGCGGCGCTCGATGCGCTCCGCACGCCGGGCGCACGGGCGGCGGCCCGGATGTTCGGCTCCGAAATTCCGGGTGGCGCGACCATGAGCGACCGGGCGAACGTCGTTGCCAGTCCGCCCGTGGTAGGCGCGCCGCCCACGCAGATGACCGGCCGTTCGGTCGCCATCGCCACGCAGCCGATGGTCGAAGGAACGGTGACCGCGATGTCACCGGCCACGATGTCACTGGCAGCGATGTCACCGGCCACGATGTCACCGGCCGCGATGTCACCGGCCACGATGTCACCGGCCACGATCGCAAGGCCTCGCAGCGCGAACGACGTGGCACGTTTGGTGCCCTCGATGACTCCCAACGCGCTCGCGGCGGCCCCGGCCTTCGCGGCCCCGGCCGTCGCGGGCCCGGCCGTCGCACCCGCGGCAATCACTGCATCGGAGATGGCCGCAAGCGACCTCGAGCTCGATTCAATCGACCAGGCGCCGGCACTGGCCCGGATTCTGCGCGGCGATCACCGTGCGCTGTTCGCTGTGGCCACCGCCCTCGCGTCCGGCGACGCACCCAATCGAAGGGCGTGGGAGGTGGCCATCCGCAGCGTCACGGATGCGATCGTCGCACGGACCATTGCCGCCGGCTGGCTGGATTTCCCAGGCGGCAACCCGTTCTGGGACAGCTTCACGGTCACCCAGTGCCGCGACATAGCGGGCGCCCTGGCCGCAGACGGCTACCGGTTCGACGGCATCGACGGCTGGGCCGAAGACCGCGTCCCGACCTATCGGGACCTGACGATCGCAGTCGCCGGTGCCGGCCTCGAGCCCCGCCGCATTCGAGCGTGGCCCACCCAGGAGGAGATCAACGACCTGTACCTGGAAGTCACGGCCGCTCCGGACGCGTTCGTGGCCACGGAGGCCCCGAACCTCGATCTCGAAGAGCTCCACGAACTGGTCGGCTTCGGGGACACGGCTCGGGCCCTGATCTGGGCCAACTGGGATCGAGTCCGCTCCGTTCTGACGTCGCCGATCCCGTCAGTCTGACCCACGGGCCGGCCAGCCGTCGGGGCCGGCCAGCCGGCCAGCCGTCGGGCCCGTGCTGCGCCGAAGTTTTCGAGCGTTACGCGGAATCAGCGACCTTCGACCGGATCATCGCCTTCAACCCCCGCCAGCGCGGCCTCAGCAGCGGGGTCCTCTTCGATGACGATGACGCGCAGGGCTTCGGCGGCGTCCACGCCGATCAACTGACCCTCCTCGCGAGCCCAGGCCCGGATGCGGGTCTCCATTTCGTCGGGCTGCTTGATCTGGCTGGCATGAGCCCGCAGGGCATCGATCTTCCGGCCGATCGTGGCGGTCACGTCGACATGCACCGTGGCGTGATTGGACCAGAAGCAGTACAGCCGCCGAACGGCGTGCGGGGCGAGCCCATCGCGCGCGAGCCACGGAAACGCCATCGGATTCCGGGCGGCCGGGTAGACCGCATCGACCGCGGCCATCGCCGCCTCCCGGTGATCGGTGTGGTTGATGGCGCTTTCGTCATGGAACAGGGTCTCCGGATCCGTGGCCAGGACGGCATCGGGGCGGAAGGTGCGAATCTCGCGAACCAGCAACTCCCGCAGGGCGAGATCGTTGGCGAGCGCCCCGTCGGGCTGGTGAAGGAACGAAACCCCTGCGTAGCCAACGACCGCGGCGGCGGCTCGCTGCTCCATTTCTCGCGTCGCCGCCAGGACGAATGGGTCCATCGCGAAGTCCTCGCCGCCCTGATCCCCACTCGTGCAGCACACCAGCCAGCCCTCGGAGCCCGCGTCGATCCACTTGGCGGCGGTGGCCGCCGGGCCGAAATCGGCGTCGTCGGGGTGGGCAACGATGAGCATGAATCGATCCGGCCGCCAGGTGTGCGGCTGGCCAGCCGCCGACGATGCGTCCTTCGCCATCGTGGTCAGGCGCCCGCCCCGGACCGTGGCGGCGCGGCCGCGGCGATGAACTTGTCAGGAAGCTCGGCGAGCAACACGGGCTTCCTCCAGTGCGGCAAGGACTTCAGCCGCGTGGCCCTCTGCCTTGACCTTTGGCCAGGAGCGGACGACCAGGCCATCGGGGTCCACGAGGTATGTGGACCGTTGGATGCCGAGAAACTCCTTGCCGTAGAGCGACCGGAGGCGCCACGCACCGTAGGCCTCGGAGACCGCGTGATCCTCATCCGAGAGCAGCGTGAACGGGAGATCGAATTTCGCCCGGAAGCGTGCGTGGCTTGCCGCGCCGTCGGGACTGATACCCCAGACCTGCGCTGAGGCGTTGCGGATCGCGGGGTCGAGGTCACGAAACTGGCACGACTCGATGGTGCAGCCCGGCGTGTCGTCGGCCGGGTAGAAGTAGACGATCGTCCAGCGATCTCGCTGCTCGGACAGCCGATGAATGGCACCGGTTTCATCCCGGAGGGCGATGTCCGGGGCGCGTTCCCCGGGCTCGGGCGTGCTCATGAGTCGAGCGTAGCAGGGACCTCGATGACGAGGAGTCGAGCGTAGCAGGGACCTCGATGACGAGGAGCCGACCTGCTCGAATGGACACCGAGGCAACCGGGTCGGTGCGAACGTTCGAGATCGTGAACGAGGAACCCGCCCTCAGGTCCGCTTCGGCCAGGGGGAATCGGAGGCCCGTCGTGGTCACGCCGACGACATCATCGAGGGGTATCAGGGACACGAGATCACCTACGCGGCCCGCCAGATCGAGTGGCGACATGGCGCCCCGGTCGGGTCTCGCTGCCAGGAGCCTGATCCGCGCCGTTGGGTCGAGGATCTCGATCGCCACGTCCCCGGCCATCGGATGGCCGAGCAGGAACATGTTGGCCATGGCGTGATCCGGGCGAGGTCCACCCAGAACGCCGATCAGCGTGATCCACGTCGCGCCATGGTCGAGAGCGGCCAGTAGCCCGAGTTCGGTATCCGTCTGGTCCTTGTCCGTCGCGGCCACGGTCATCGGAACGCCCCGGCGGCGCAGGTCCTCGCAACCGGCCTCACCGAGCGAATCGCCGTCGCCAACCCACAGGTCGATCGGCATGCCGAGCGCGTCGGCGAGCCGCGCCCCGCCATCGGCTGCGATGACGAGCGCGACATCTCGATCCCAGTTCGGCCAGACCCGCTCCAGGTCGTTGCGCGTGGGTGGAGACCCATCAGCCAGCACGAGCGCACGCATCGGCGTGAGGATCAGACCCCGACCGGTTGGTCGAGAAATGCGGCCACCCAGACGGAAACCGATTCGGCGACTTCGGCGGCGCCGGCCGCCTCAAGTTCCCGGCGATCCCCGACGAGAGACACGATCCCGACACCGCGCGCACCGACGGCCCGGGCCATCCGCATGTCATCCGGCGCGTCCCCGATGTATGTCACGAGGGCGGGCCGGTCACGGATGCCGAGCTGGCCGAGCGCACGCAGGAGCGGCTCCGGGTGCGGCTTGACAAACGGGAGATCCTCGCCGCACACCACCACCGAGAAATAGGCGCCGAGGCCGGTAGCCCCAAGTTGGTGCTCGACGACCGGCCGATCCCCGGCCGTAACGATGCCGAGTTCGTAGCCGGTGCCGGCGAGCCGCTGTACAGCCGCTTCGACGCCGGCAAAGGCTCGGACATCGGTCATGAGGGATCGGTACTGGCTGAGCCAGCGACCCCCGGCCTCCTCGACATGTTCGGCGGGCACGCCGAGCCGTCGATACATGCTCCGCCAGTCCGGGCTGTAGGCCGCGCGATAGGCGGCATCGTCATACGCGACGCCATACGAACCGAGGACGTCGGCGTTGGCCCTCGTGATCGCTGGCAGCGTGTCGACGAGCGTGCCGTCCCAGTCGAAGATCATGGCTTTCATCGCCACCGATCGTACCCGCGATCCCGCAACCACATCCGTACCAGAAGTGGCCGGTCCCGGTGCTAGACTCGCCGCCGTGCCTCCCGATGCGAACCACCCGGCCGTCCAGCGTGTCCGCGAGGCTGCGGCGCGCAAGGGCGTGACGATCGAGGTGACCGTGTTCTCCGAGTCGACCCACACGGCCGAGGATGCAGCCCGCGCGGTCAACGTCGAGCTGGGACAGATCGTGAAGTCGCTCGTATTCGTGACCGCCGGCGAAGACAGCCTGCTGGAACCCGTGATCTGTCTGGTGTCCGGCGCCAATCGCGTGGACCTGGCGGCTCTCGGTGCGGTTCTCGGACGTTCTGACGTTCGGCGAGCGAGCGCCATCGAGGCCAACGACCTGACCGGATTCGTGATCGGCGGCATCCCACCGTTCGGCCATTCCCAGCGCGTCCGCGTGATCATGGACCCGGATCTCGGCCGGTTTCCGGTCGTCTGGGCCGCCGCAGGTCTTCCGAGCGCCGTGTTTCCGGTGCCGCCGGCAACGCTGCGGATGCTGGCCGACGCGGTGGTCGCGCCAATAACCGAGGTCCCGGCTGGCGCGAAGGCCCCGGATGCATCGCGAGCCGCGTCCGGAGCTGAGACGACGAGTGCGGCCGGGACGATCGATGAGCCCGGGGTTCTCGGCAGCCGCGCTGACCCGCAGGGCCCGGCATGACGACGGCCCGCGACGCGGGCCGGCCGGCGGACCCGCACGACGCGACCCTGACCTATCCCGGCGGTCTGCGGGCTCGGTGGCGATGGGCAGGGACCGGGCAGGCGACGGCGGTGTTCGCACTGTCCGAAGCCGGCGGAACCCTTGTCGATCTCGGATCGATTGTGGCGGACGACCCGGACAGCCGATGTCGGGCGGAGCTCCGCATCGACGGCCCTGGTGGCTCATGGTCGGCTCGTTTCGCGTCGACCCTCAATGACACCCCCGAGGCGGTCCTCTGGGACACCGCCGGCCTGCTCGTGATCAAGTACGGGTTCCACGCGTATGGGCTCGATGCGCGGGCGGGCGCGCTTGCCTGGTCGCACCGATCGGCAACCCCCATCCTCGCCGCGCTTGCCTCGTCTCGCCTCCGGCATGTCGTGGTCCAGTCTGAGCTCGAGACCTTTGCGATCGATCCAGATGGCACCGTCGCCTGGCGGATCGCCCACTCCGA
>JAYWFP010000067.1:0-5905 GCA_043778745.1 Chloroflexota bacterium | reverse complement strand
GGCACCTGCTCCGGGGCTTCGGCCGCAGGACTGCTGCCCGCGCGGATGGGCTCCA
This sequence comes from Chloroflexota bacterium, assembly GCA_043778745.1. Classification (GTDB taxonomy): domain Bacteria; phylum Chloroflexota; class Limnocylindria; order Limnocylindrales; family CSP1-4; genus UBA5189. The sequence continues at coordinate 5,850 of JAYWFP010000067.1, read as the reverse complement.
GATCAACAGTGCGGGATCGACGGGTTCGGCCGGATTCGGTTCGCACCATGACGGCAGGAATGACCCCGTTCGCCTCGGATTCGACGACCGCCGCCTCGCCCGCGTACAGGCCGGTCAGAATCCGGACCTTGTCGCCGAGGCCGATCGATGACCGGCCGCCGATGGCGTCAAGGTTGATCGAAACGGTCCGACCCAGGGGATTGCGCGGGTCGGTGGCGCCGAGCACGGGAGGCGGGCCCTTGGTTGCGGTCTTCGCCGGTGGATAGGTGACCTTGCGGCGTCGCACCGGCTAGGACCGTCGACGCGGCGGCACGTCGTCCTTCTTGGGCTTGGGTTCGTGACCTGGACGCGGTGGTCGCGGTGCCGTTCCTGGCGCCATGTCCGGCGCGGGCACGTGCGCCGGGCGCGACTTGGCGGCTTTCAGGGTGGCGGCGAACTCGGTGGCGATCGGCGCCGGAATACTCCCCTGCCAGGCACGTTCGATTTCCTGGATCCGTGCGGTCTCGGTTTCGCGGCGCTGGCGCTCGAAATTGGAGTGCTTCGTCATTGTCCCTCGATCGTGGTTGGCAAGCCCCGAGGCGGGGCGGTCCGTGCATCGTACGCGTCTCCGTGAGAATGCATCCGTTGACGCGATCAGGCCACGCTCAAACGGGTCCGCGAGATGGAGTCCCTCGATGAAGCGTGGCATCTCCGCGTCGCCCCGGGCGGTAGACTCGCACGATCCTGGTGCAACGAGGTGCGCGATGACTGTGACGATCCGGAAATGGGTGACCTTCGTCGAGGAAATTCTCGAAGAGGGCGGCAAGCCATTGGCCCGACCCCTGCGCCGAGCCGCGGTGGCGGTGATCGTCAGGAATCCATACGCCGGCTCGAATCCCGACGACCTTTCCGAGCTGATCGATCTCGGCGAATACCTCGGGGACGAGCTGATGCGTCGCTGCCAGGAAGCCCTCGGGACACCCGTCGAGGCCTACGGCAAGGGCGGCATCGTGGGCGAGCAGGGGGAGGTCGAACACGTGGCCGCCGTCCTCCACCCGAAATTCGGTGCTCCCACGCGGGGCCGGGTCGGCGGCGTGTCCATCCTCCCGTCGGTCAAGAAGCGCGCCGCGATGGGCGCTTCGCTCGATATCCCGGTCCATCACATCAAGGCAATGCTGGTCCGAAGCCATTTCGATGCCATGGAGATCCGCGTTCCGGACGCCCCGGCTTCGGACGAACTGCTCCTCGCCCTCGCGGTCAGCGACGGTGGCCGTCCGCATGCGCGCGTGGGCGGTCTCCGCGCCGAGGACGCCGTCGGCGAAGACGGTCTCCGGTAGCGGCCAGCCCGCTCCGCCACGGCTGACGAGATGCGCACGCTGATTCGAAACATCGGGCAGCTCGTGACGGGAGATGTCGAGAATCCTCTCGGCGACGCGGACGAGGTCCTGATCGAGGACGGCAGGTTCGCAGCGATTGGGCGGGACCTTTCGTCGGGGACCGCAGCCCACGTGGACCAGGTGATCGATGCGCACGGGACGACGGCCATTCCGGGCCTGATCGACTCCCACGCGCATCCGGTGTTCGGCGATTTCACGCCTCGTCAGCGGACGATCGACTTCATCGAATCCGGTCTCCATGGCGGCGTGACGACGGTCATCTCGGCCGGTGAGGTGCATCTGCCCGGGCGCCCGAAGGACGTTGTTGGCCTCAAAGCCCTCGCGATCGTTGCCTCGAAGAGCTATCAGAACTTCCGGCCGGCCGGGGTCAAGGTGCACGCGGGCGCCCCGATCCTGGAGCTCGGCCTCGTCGAGCGTGACTTCGAGGAGATGGCCGCGGCGGGCGTTCGCCTGGTCGGTGAGATCGGGCTCGGCAGCGTCAAGACCGGCGCCCAGGCGGCGCCGATGGTCGTCTGGGCAAAGCAGTTCGGGATGACGGTCACGTTCCATACGGGAGGCCCGTCGATCGCCGGCTCGAGCGCGATCGGGGCGGATGCGGTTCTCGAGGCCCAGCCCCACATCGTCGGCCACATCAACGGGGGCACGACGGCCCTTCCGGACGACGAGATCGAACGCCTTGTGCGCTCGGACATGGCGATCGAGATCGTGCATTGCGGAAACGGCCGTGCCGCGCTCCTGGCCGCGACCCTGGCCACCGATCTTGGCGCCCTCGATCGCGTCATCCTCGGCAACGATGCGCCTTCCGGGACCGGCGTCGTTCCACTCGGCATCCTGCGCACGATGGCGCACCTCGCGTCGCTCGGCCGGATTGCGCCGCAGATCGCGATTGCCATGGCGACGGGCAATACCGCCCGGATCCACGGACTCGACGTCGGGCGGATCGAGGTCGGCCGTGCGGCCGACCTGTGTCTCATCGATGCGCCGATCGGGTCCTACGCGGACACGGCGCTCGGGGCGCTGGCCGTCGGTGATCTGCCCGGAATCTCGATGGTCCTCATCGATGGCGTCGTGATGGTCGGCCGAAGTCGAAACACGGCGCCGGCCACACGCGCGGCGGAGGTCGTCGGGGCCACCGGGCCCGCGGTCGGCGGACACTGATCCGGTGAAGTTCGGGCTCCGCCTGCCGTCCTTCGCGCTTGCCGGCGGTGGGCCGTCACTTGCGGACATGGGATCGTATCTTCGGCATGCCGAGGATCTCGGGTTCGAGACCGCGATGCTCATCGATCACCTGCTCGTCGCACCACCGGCCTACCGGGTGGCGTGGCTCGAGCCGGTGGCACTGCTCAGCGCCCTCGCTGGCGTGACCCGCACGATGCGACTCGGCACCATGGTCCTCGTCCTGCCGTTCCGCGACCCGGTCGCGTTCGCGAAGGAATGGGCGACCCTCGACGTGCTGTCCGGCGGCCGCTCCGTGCTCGGCGTCGGGGTAGGCTGGAACGAAGCGGAGTTCGCCGCGCTCCGGATCCCGTACCGCGAACGCGGACGACGGATGACCGAGATGCTCGAGGCCATCACCGCGCTGTGGGCTGCCGATCACGTGACCTACGAGGGTCGTCACTACCAGTTCCACGATCTGTCGGTCTTCCCGAAACCGATTCAGCGGCCGCATCCACCGATCTGGATCGGGGGTGGCACCCAGCCATCCGCGCGGATCTACGGTCAGGACGTTCCATCGATCGAGCCGGTGCTCCGGCGGATCGCGAAGTACGCGACGACCTGGGTGCCTCACTCGTCCGCGACCGCCGAGATGGTGGCCGCGGATTGGGCCGCCATCAGCGGCTTTATGATCGAACTCGGACGGCGGCCAGAGGAGCTTTCGAAGGTCTACTCGAACTTCGTGCACATCCTTGAACCTGGCGAGCGTCCGGAGAGCGCCGCTCGAGCCTTCTCGGTGTACTCGGGCATGGACCTCGACTACTGGCAGGAGTTCTACCTCCTCGGGCAGGCCGAGGAGGTCGCGGACAAGATCCGGGGCAAGGTGGCGGCCCTCGGCGGCGTGGATCACCTGATCCTCAATCCGCTCACCTGGGACCTTCGCGATCTCGATGTCCTGGCCGAGCGGGTCCTGCCGCTGATCGAGGCCCAGCGTCCCTGATCGCCATGGGCAGCTATCTGCGTCCGACGACCGTGACCGAAGCCACCGAGGCACTGGCCCGCGCCCGGGATGAGGGTCGTCCCGGGACCGTCGTGGCCGGCGCGACCGATCACTACCCGGGACGGGTCGGTCGCGTGATCGACGACGATGTCATCGACATCACCGGGATCGAGGGCCTGCGGCGGATCGAAGCGGTCGACGGCGGATGGCGGATCCCCGCGCTGGCGACCTGGACGGACCTCGCCACGGAGCCCCTCCCGCCGCTGTTCGACGGGCTGCGCCGGGCGGCGCTTGCGGTTGGTGGCCGCCAGATCCAGAATCGGGCGACCGTCGTCGGCAACCTCGTGAACGCCTCGCCGGCGGCCGATGGGACCCCGAACCTCCTCGTCCTCGATGCGGTGGTCACGCTGGCGTCCGTTCGTGGAGCGCGGCGGGTGTCAGTTGCGGACTTCGTGACCGGTAACCGGACCACGGTCCGCGAAGTCGATGAGCTGGTGACCGGCCTGTTCGTTCCGACGCCCGACCCTGCGGCGCGGTCCACGTTCCTGAAGCTCGGATCTCGGGCCTACCTGGTCATTTCGATTGCGATGGTGGCAGCCGCCCTCGCTGTTGATGCGACTCGGCGCATCACCGCCGTGCGGGTCGCCGTGGGCGCGTGCTCTCCCGTGGCTCGCCGCCTGCCCGAGCTCGAGATTGCCCTGCTCGGCCGACCCGCCGCGCCTGGGATCGGAGCGACCGTGCGATCTGAGCATCTCAGCGCCCTGTCGCCGATCGACGATGTCCGCGGCTCCGCTGTCTATCGGCGCGAGGCCGCCGAGACACTGGTCCGACGCGCGCTCGAGGACCTCGTGGCGTGACAGTCTGGGTGAGCTTCAAGGTCAATGGAGGACCGGTCGACGTCGAAGTCGAGCCGATGCGACGGCTTGCCGATGTGCTCCGCGACGATCTCGGCCTGACGGGGACCAAGATCGGCTGCAATGCCGGCGATTGCGGTGCATGCACGGTCCGGATCGACGGTCAGCAGGCGTGTGCCTGCCTGGTGCCCGTGGCGCAGGTTGCCGGCTGCGAGGTCCAGACGATCGAAGGTGGGGCCCGGATCGGCGGGGGAATCGCGACAGCCGCCGTGCCGCCGATACCCGATGGTCCGGCAGCGCGGGAATTCACTGAGCTGGGTGCCCTGCAGCGTGCGTTTCTTGAGGCCGGCGCCGCCCAGTGCGGGATCTGCACGCCGGGCATGCTGATGGCCGCCGCGGACGTCCTGGGGCAGTCCACGGAACCAACCGAGCAGCAGATCGCCGACGCGATCGGCGGCGTGCTCTGCCGGTGCACGGGATACCGCAAGATCGTGGAAGCGATCGGGCAAGCGGCGCGAGAGGTGAGCTCGGGTTACGCGCAGGACGCGACTTCGGGCCATGCGCAGAACACGAGCTCGGGCTTTTGGCAGGACCGGAGGGCATCGGAGGCCGGCTCGGCCGTCGGAGCCCGGCTCGCCAAGGTCGATGGCATCGAACGAGTGACCGGCAGCGCGCTCTACGGGGCCGACCAGCCCCCGGGCGAGTTCCTCGTGCTTCGGGCCGTAAGGTCCCCACATGCCCGGGCACGGTTCCGGATCGGCGAACTCGGGCCGTTGCGGCAACGGTTCCCCGGACTCGTCATGGTGCTCACTGCGGCCGACATCCCCGGCCAGAACCGATACGGGATCTACGCGAGCGGCAAGGACCAGCCGGCGCTCGCATATGGCGAGGTGCGGCATCGAGGCGAAGCTGTCGTCGCGCTTGTCGCCGATGCCGGGACGATCGAAGCCATCGGCGATGCCGACGTGCCGATCGAATGGGAGCCGCTTCCGCCCGTCGGCGACATGGAGGCGGCCATCGCGGCAGGTGCCCCGCTCCTGCACGCCCATGCGCCGTCGAATGTCCTGATCAACGGACGGGTTGCCCGCGGCGACGTTGAGGACGCCCTGCGCCGGTCGATCATCAATGCCGAGGTCGATGTCGAAACCACGTTCGTCGAGCACGCCTACATCGAGCCCGAAGCGGGTTCGGCGCGTCGCGTCGGGGACCGGATCGAGTTGTTCGTGAGTACCCAGACGCCGTATATGGATCGTGACGAGGTTGCGCTGATCCTGGGCCTGCGGCCCGATCAGGTCCGGATCATCCCGAGCGCGGTGGGCGGTGGCTTCGGCGGGAAGCTGGACCTGTCGGTCCATCCGCTGATTGCGACGGCGGCGTGGCTTCTGGATCGGCCCGTGCGGGCGATCTGGACACGACCGGAATCGATGGCCGCAAGCCCGAAGCGCCATCCATCGCGGATTCGGGC
>JAYWFP010000066.1:0-5906 GCA_043778745.1 Chloroflexota bacterium | reverse complement strand
TCCGGATCGCGGCAATCGGTGTTGCAATCGGTGCGCCGAGCCCTATCATACGACATCGCTTCGGCGGCAACCTGCGCGCCGCCCGAACAGGTCACGGTCCCCGTCGCCGCGCACCAGTCCAGCGTCAAGCCGACCCCAGCAATGGGACTCGCGCCTGACCACAAGGGCGGTCGCGATTCGGGAGCCCGAGACGCTGCCGGGTTCGGAACGGAGGTCGGCCGACCGGGTGGTCGTCTCGGGAGATGCCGGACGATCCCATTCGAGGAGGAGAATGCATGAAGCTCACGAAGGTAGGGGCGATCGCCGGTATCGCGGTCATCGCCCTGTCAGCCTGTGGCGGCGGTAACGCAGCCAAGGGCACAGTGAAGTTCGCGATCGAACTTCCGCTCCAGGGTTCCGAGCTCGCCGCGTCGGAGCCGATCATCAACGGCGTCAAGCTGGCGATCAAGCAGGCCGGCGGCAAGGTCGGCGGCTACACCGTAGAACTGCCCAAGACGGCGATCTTCGATGACGCCCTCAACGGCGCGCACGACGCCCAGACGGGCGCCACCAACATGACCAAGATCATCGGCGACCCCGACATCATCGCGGTCATCGGCCCGCTCAACTCATCGGTCGCGAAGGCGCAGATCCCGATCTCGAACGAGGCCGGGCTCGCTCAGTGCTCGCCGGCCAACACCAACCCGGACCTGACCAAGGGCGATCCGGCCAAGACGTTGCGCACCAAGCCCAACAACTACATCCGCGTCGTCACCACGGACGACGTCCAGGGTCCGGCCGCGTCCCAGTACATCTACGACGTACTCGGCAAGAAGTCCGTCTATGTCATCGACGACACCGAGACTTTCGGCAAGGGCGTGGCGGATGCCTTCGTGGCCGACTTCACGCAGCGCGGCGGCAAGGTCGTCAAGCATGAAGGCGTTCCGAAGACCACAAGTGACTACGTCTCGATCATGACGGCTGCGAAGTCGCTCAATCCCGAGTCGATCTACTTCGGTGGAGTCACCGCCACCGGCGGCGCACGGATCCTGCTCGCGGCCGCACAGGTCGGCCTCGGCGATGTTCCGTTCGTCGGCCCCGACGGAATCAACGACGGTGGTGCGGCCACCCAGGACTCGTTCCTGAACCTCGGCGCCGCCGCTGCCAAGAGCGCGTACAGCACGCTCGCCGGTATCGGCGACTTCCCCGGCAAGGCCAAGTTCGACACGGACTACAAGGCCGAGTTCGGGATCGACGCTACCGGTTACGCGGGCCAGGGCTTCGCCTGTGCCCAGGTCATGCTCGACGCGCTTGCGCGGGCAGCCGCCACCAACCCGAAGGACAACGCGGCCCTCCGTGAGGCACTCCGCGTTGCCATGACGGACGTGGCCCACAAGTACACGACCATTCAGGGCGACATCACCTTCGACGCCGGTGGCGACACCAGCCAGAAGATCGTGTCGATCTACAACGTTAAGGACGGCAACTGGAACTTCCTTACGCAGGTCGACTACGCCGCGAAGTAGACCCTCGTAGGAACGGAGCCGGGGGCCTCGCGGCCCCCGGCTCCGACCTATCTCCAACCCGGTTCTCTGCACCCCGAGGATCGACCTTGTGACCCGCACCGTGGGCGCACCCGCCAGCCTCAGGTCGCGCGCCATTCGCGTCGTCGGACTGGCGATGGCTGCAGTCGTCATCTATACGGTCTTGCTCTGGCAGGCGATCCAGCTCGTGTCCGGGCTCTCATCCGACCAGGCGCTCCCTGTCGCCTTGCAGCAGACGGTGAACGCGCTTTCGATCGGCGCGATCTATGCCCTGATCGCCCTCGGCTACACGATGGTCTACGGGATCATCGAGCTGATCAACTTCGCCCACGGTGATGTGTTCATGGTCGGGGCATTCCTGTCCGTGGTGGTCACGGGCGGCATCTTCGGCCAGTCGGGCGGAGTCACGAACGTCCCGTTCCTGGCCCTGCTGATCGCCATCGCCCTCATCTGCGTCATGCCCCTGACCGGACTCCTGAACGTCACCATCGAACGGTTCTTCTATCGACCGTTCCGGCATGCGTCACGTCTGGCACCGCTCATCACCGCGGTCGGCGTGTCGTTCATCCTCCAGAACCTCGCCCTCGTGATCGCCGGGTCCGGCGACCGGGCCGCGCCTCAGATCTTCCCGCTCGATTGGCGAATCCCCGTCGGCGGAGCGGAGATCTCGGTGCTCTCGATCTTCATCTTCGTGCTGGCTCTGGCCCTGATGCTCGCGCTCCAGTTCTACGTGACCCGGACGCGCCTCGGACGGGCGATGCGAGCGACCGCGCAGGACCAGCAGGCCGCCCAGTTGATGGGCGTCGACCTCAACCAGACGATTGCCCTCACGTTCCTGCTCGGCGGCACGCTGGCCGGCGCCGCGGGCGTGGTCTGGGGGCTTCGATTCGGGTACGTCCGCCAGGACCTTGGCTTCAACGCCGGCCTCAAGGCGTTCACCTCGGCCGTACTCGGCGGGATTGGCAACATCTCCGGTGCCGCCCTGGGCGGGTTCATCATCGGGTTCATCGAGAACTTCGCGTCCGCCCTCGGCTTCTCGCGGTGGTCCGAATTCCTCGTCTTCATGATCCTCACCTTCGTCCTGCTCTTCCGCCCGACGGGGATCCTCGGCCAGCAACTCGGAGACCGGGCATGACGGCCCTCATCACCGGCCCGGCCGGCCGATTCCGGGCACGTACCCGAGCCTTCTCCGCGGGCCATCGATCGATGTCGATCATCGTTGGAATGGGACTCGTATCGGTCCTCGCGATGGTCTTTCCGCAGTTCGGCGTGCTCCAGAGCACGAACTCCTGGTTTGACGCCTTCGCCAACGCCGGCGTGTTCATGCTCCTGGCAATGGGCCTCAACGTCGTCGTCGGTCTGGCGGGGCTGCTTGACCTCGGCTACGCCGCCTTCTATGCCATCGGCGCCTACACCTACGCCTACAGCAACTCCCCGTTCTCCGGGTTGAATCTGCCGTTCCTGCCGATGCTCGTGGTCGGCGCCGCCGTTGCCGCCGTCTTCGGCATCGCCCTCGGCGCCCCGACCCTCCGGCTGCGCGGCGACTATCTCGCGATCATGACTCTCGGCTTCGGGGAGATCGTTCCGATCGTCTTCCTCAACCTGGACAAGTGGACCGAGGGAACGAACGGCATCGGCGGGATCTTCCGACCGGAGGAACTGCCGTTGCTCGGCAAGTTCGGCGCGATCACGCCCTTCCCGTATATGGTCCTGATGCTCGGGATCGTGACGCTGGCCATGATCCTGCTGTATCGGTTACAGGATTCCCGTGTCGGACGAGCCTGGATGGCCATCCGCGAGGATGAGCTCGCGGCAGCTGCCAACGGCATCAACACCGTCACGACCAAACTCCTCGCGTTCGCTCTCGGGGCAACGACTTCGGGCCTGGCGGGCGTGTTCAACGCCTCGAAACTCACGATCGTCTCGCCCGATCAGTTCCTGTTCACCGTGTCGTTCACGGTCCTCGCGATGGTCATCCTCGGCGGCATGGGCAACATCTGGGGCGTGGCAGCCGGCGCGTTCATCGTGTACATGATCCAGGCCGTCCTGCTCAAGCAGGTCAATTCGATCGTCGAAAGCCTGGGCATTCCGCCATTCGATATCGGCCCGCTCCATGTCGATCTGAGCGAAGTCCAGTTCCTCGAGTATCAATTCCTCCTGTTCGGCATCGCCCTGGTCCTGATGATGCTGTACCGGCCCGAGGGGTTGTTCCCAAGTCAGGCCCGGCGACGGGAACTGCATGTCGAGGCGGATTCTCCCGAGGCCCCGGAGCTGCTTGGCGCCCTGGGCGAGTCCCCCGGCTCGTCCGATGACTTCGGCGAGAGCAGTGGTGAGGGGGTCCGATGACTGACATCCTGCATGCCAATCGGATCACGAAGCGCTTCGGCGGCCTCGTGGCCGTCAACGATGTCGACTTCACGATCCCCGAGGGTTCGATCGTCAGTCTCATCGGGCCGAATGGCGCCGGCAAGACGACCTTCTTCAACATCATCGCCGGGATCTACGACCCGACTGAAGGTGCCATCGAGTTCCGCGGCATCCCCGTGATCGCGGCAGCGCGGCGGGCCTGGATGGAGCCGATCCTGTGGCTCCTGCCGGCCCTCGTCCTTGGAGTCCTCACGTGGCTTCTGGGGAGTAGTGGGGCGCCCGAGGCCGAGATCTGGATCGGTGTGCTGTTCACGGTGATCAGCCTGCTCCTCGTTCTCGTGATCAGCGCTTCACGCCCGATCTGGTATACGGACTTCCTGACCCGCATCGGCGTGTTCCGAAGCGCACGCCCAAACGACATGGTCGTCCGGGGGTTGGGCCGCACATTCCAGAACATTCGGCTCTTCCAGAACATGACCGCCATGGACAACGTGCTCGTCGGGATGCACTCGCGCCTGAAGGCAAGCTGGGTCGATGCGATCCTCTCGACACCCAGGAATCGGGCCGAGGAGATCTCGGCCCGGGCCCGCGGCACGGAGCTGCTCGAACTCGCCGGCCTCAGGGGCCGAGGAGATTGGCTGGCCAAGAACCTGCCCTACGGTGACCAGCGCAGACTCGAGATCGCGCGCGCCCTGGCCTCCAACCCGGCCCTGCTGCTGCTCGACGAACCGACAGCCGGCATGAACCCTCGCGAGACCGCGGACCTGACGCGTCTCATCGGGCGTCTCCGGTCCGAACTGGGCCTCACGATCCTGCTGATCGAGCACGATATGAAGGTGGTCATGGGAATCAGCGACCGGGTGACCGTCCTCGACCACGGTGAGCGTATTGCCGAGGGAACGCCGGACGAAGTCCGACGAGACCCGAAGGTGATCGAAGCCTATCTGGGAGCGCCGGCAGCATGACCGCACCCGGCATGGCCAACGTCATCGCTCCCGCCCCCGATCGCGAAGCCCTCCTCGTCGTGGACGACATCCATACCTACTACGGCCAGATCCACGCCCTGCAGGGCGTCACGATCGAGGTGGACAAGGGCGAGATCGTAACGTTGATCGGCGCCAACGGCGCCGGCAAGACGACCACCCTCAAGACGATCAGCGGCCTTCTCCACCCACGCTCCGGGCACGTCCGCTTCGAGGGCAGGGACATTTCCAAGGTGCCGGCGCACAAGCTCGTTGAGCAGGGCATCGGCCAGGCGCCGGAGGGCCGCCGGATTTTCCCTCGGCTGACCGTCATCGAGAACCTCCAGATGGGTGCCTTCACCCGTGACAAGGAGGACATCACTCCGGACATCGAGCGGGTCATGGATCTTTTCCCGCGACTCCGCGAGCGGACCCATCAGCTCGGCGGCACCCTGTCCGGCGGCGAGCAGCAGATGCTCGCAATCGGGCGGGCGTTGATGTCGCACCCTCGCGTCCTGCTCCTCGACGAGCCGTCGCTCGGCCTGTCGCCGATCCTTGTGCAGCAGGTATTCGAGACGATCAAGGACATCAACCGACAGGGCACTTCGATCCTGCTGGTCGAGCAGAATGCCCTCCAGGCGTTGACGATCGCGCACCGCGGGTACGTGCTCCAGACCGGCCACGTCGTCCTGTCCGGGGTCGCTTCCGACCTGATCCAGAACGAGATGGTCCGAAAGGCATACCTGGGCGAGGATTAGACGCGGTGGCGAGATCGGGCAGGCTTGCCCTGGCGATGCTGATGGTCGCCATCGTGCTGAGCACCCTGGCGTGTGGCGATTCCAGCCCGTCGGGGGCGGTCACGGTTCAGAAGCCGCGTCCGACGCTGACACCGCGGATCGGAATGACGTGGGCCAAGGCTCCGTACGTCGGCCGCGCGGAGGACCTGTTCCCGGTTGACTCAAATCCGTCCACCGGCCCGGATCGGCCCGGAACCCCCGGCCATCCCGGCCACTTCCCCGGCCAGGAGATCATGGCCGACGTCGCATCGGTCGGC
>JAYWFP010000065.1:0-5937 GCA_043778745.1 Chloroflexota bacterium | reverse complement strand
GGAACATGGGCTTGTGCAGCCCGCTGTGGACGCCAGTCACGACGTGGTGGACGGTCATCGATGGTCCTTTCGTGGGGCCGCGTTCATGGCAACGGCTCTGGGTGGAGATCTCGCCAGGCGCGGGCGGTTGCCTCGAGCATGGCCCGCATCATCGCGACGGGATCGGCGGCCGTGAGGATGCCGCTCGACGACCCGGTGCCATCGAGGCCCAGGCGCATCATCTGTTCCACGTCCTCGGGTCCGTTCACGCCGGCGCCACTCATCACGAGGATCCGCGGGTCCACGCCCTTGACCGCGGCGACGGCCTCAGCAACGAAGCCGGCCATCACATTGCCTGCGGACACGCCGCCGGCGATGAGTGCGGGCGGCTCCGCGAGGACGATGTCGGGGCCGAGCCGCGCGAATTCCGCTGCCTCGGCCGGCGAATCGGCAAAGACGAGAGTGCTCAGGCCGATCGCCCTCGCCCGCTCGATCGCCCGCGCGAGATTGTCCCGCGCCACTGGCATCTCCGAGTGGTTGAGCAGCGTGCCGACCGCGCCGGCGTCACGAATGGCTTCGGCCAGGACCGCGCCGACCCCCCTGCCCGGCTCCACAGCATCCATGTGCTGGGCGAAGACGAGGAGCCGGGTGGTTGCGGCCGCGACCGCCGGAATATCAACGGCCTGTGGGTCGAAGACGATCGAGACACCGAGCTCTGCCGCGAGCTGGTCGGCCTCGATCGCGACGCGAACGGCGGCATCGCCCCACAGATAGCCCTTCAGACCGATCTCGAAGACCGGCGGCACGATTCGCACGGCGGGCACTGCCGGCGTGTCCCGTAGGGAACTCATGGCGGCCGTCCGTTGCGGGCTCAGACGACCACCGCCTCGATGCCAAGCATCCGGGCGAGATGCTGGAGCTGGGCGGTCCACCGGCCGCGGGCCGCGCCCATGTGATGTGTGGCGCCCGCCCGAAGCCATCCATCGCACCAATCGGCAATGCCCAGCGTGTCGTGGCGGAACAGCGTCTGCGGCGCCGAAATGGACCGTGGCGGGAACGGCAGCAATTCCCCTTCGCTGATCACGAACCGCCAGCGTCCGCCGCCGACCGTGACGACAGCAAGGTTGGTGATTGGCCCGGGTTCGTATGCGAACTCGAAGCCGGCCCCGAACCCGTGGACGCCCTTGTAATAGATCGAGTGCTTGACCTTGACGGCTCCCGGGGTCCCCATCGCGGGGTTGCCGTGGCCATCGTGCGAAAACATGACGGCGTTGGTCTCGTAGTCGATGACGTAGTTCTCGAGGGTCGTCGCCTGGCCCGCAAGTTCGGTCATGATCAATTGGGCGACGGCGGTGTTCACGTCCCCTTCGGGCGAGGCGGGGATCCCGATCTCGCACAGGCGACCGGTGCCATAGGACGGGATGATCCCGACGCGCGGGTCGGTCAGCCAGACCTGGTCGAAGGCCGTGAACGCATCGAACTTGTACTCGCGAACCACGGATTCGAGCGCGAGCGCCAGGCGACAGGAGCGCTCGAAGAGGGCCGGCTCCATCTCGACCGTGTAGCGCGCCTGCTCGGCGACCATCAGCTGGTCCACGTCGGCCTGCGGGATCTCGGCCATCCGCACCGCGACCTTCTCGGGCTCCAGCGGCCACGACACCGGTCCGATGGTCTCGCGCATCGACAGCCCATCGAACATGAGGTCGGTCATGCCCTCGAAGTGGTGGCCCACGAGCGCGATTCGCGATTCGCGGAGGCGGCGTCGGACCGCCGCGGCCTGGATCACTTCCCCGACGCGCCGCCGCCCATCCGGGTCCTCGAACTGCGACGTGACCAGCGCGAACTCGCGCCCGGTCCTGATGAGGACAGCGGTGAGTTCCGGCATGCCGGCCATGCCCGAGTTGAGCATCACGACATCGAAGCCGTCCTCCTCGGCGAGCCTGCGGATCTTCTGGGCGTTCCAGACGAGAACGGGCGCCGTGGTGTCGATGAGCGCCCGCGCGGGCACGAGGCCCTTGGTATAGGCCAACTCCATCGCCACGATGATGTCCACGTCCTCAGCGTTGAACAGCTTCGCCGCCGCTGCGGCCTGATGCTCCTCTTCGACGAGACCGGCGTGGACCACGGTGCCGTACTCGGCGAGCGTGTCCGCGATCTCCTGCGCCGCGGCGGTCGCGGCCGGTCGCATGTGCGCCGTCTTGTTGTAGTCGTCTTCGAGCAGCGCCATGACCAGTACGCCGATCTTCGCCTTCGTTGCCATGTCGAAGCCTCCGTTGCTTGCCTGCGTTGTTACGGGTTGGTGGTTGTTGATGTCGTGGCGCCAGCCGCGCGCTCGAACTCCGGGCGAAGAACTTCGAACAGGCGGATGTAGCGATCGTAGCCGTCGTCGTAGGCATCGCGCGTCGCGGGATCCGGCTCGAAACGTGCACGGGTCGTGACGAGGGCCGACTCTGCTTCCACGAGATCCGCGAAGGCCCCGACGGCCACGCCGGCCAACATCGCATCGCCACGCACCGCGGCGTCGTCGCCCTCGAGCGTGATGATGGGAACGCCGCATACGTCGGCCTTGATCTGGTTCCAGAGCGCGCTTCGGGCGCCGCCTCCGTGCGAGCGAACCTCGCTGGCCGTGGCGCCGGCCTGGGCAACGAGCTCGAGGTTGCGCCGGAGCATGAAGGCCACGGCCTCGAGCACGGCGCGCACGAAGTGCCCCTTGGTGTGGGCCAGGGTGATCCCGGCAAAGACGCCTCTTGCGGCCGGTTCGTACTCCGGGCTGAACGCCCCGGCGAGGTGCGGCAGCATCGTCATTCCGTCGCTGCCCGGAGCGATCGACGCAGCGAGCGCCGTCAGGCGGTCGTAGTCGGATAGGCCGATCCCGCTGCCGGATGCAGTTGGTGGCAGGGCGGCGGGCAGATCCGGCGCCCCGAACACGTCCCGGAACCAGGTCAGCGCCATCCCGCCGGTCGGGCAGACGGGGCAATAGAGGAATGTCCCTGGGACGGAGTGGATGTAGACCGGCGTCCGGCCCGATGGGTCGCCATCGTGCCGATCCACCGCGGCCTGGATCGTGAGCGCTCCACCGGTGCTCTCGGAGACCATGCCGCCCCGGATGTTGCCGACACCCACGGCCCCCGCGCCCTGGTCCATCCCGCCCGCGATAATCGGCAGGCCAACGGCGAGTCCGAGCTCGGCAGCGGCCGTGGCCGTCAGTTCGCCGACGATCGTGCCGGGCTCCCGGATCTCAGGGAGACGCCGGGCGTCGATGCCGACCGCCTCGAGCATCGGGCCGAACCAGCCCCGCTCGCGAATGTCGAACAGCATGGTCGTGCACTGGATACCGCCGTCGGTCACGAAGGCTCCGGTGAGGCGGCGAAGCATGAAGTCCTCGGCCAACACGAATCGGGCCGCGCTCCGGAACAACTCGGGCTCATGGCGCCGCCACCACAGGATCTTGGCCGCGGTCCACGTCGGGTTGACGTCCGGGACGCCGGTCCGGTCGTAGACGAGCACGTTCCCGAATCGATCTCCCAGCTCGCGAGCCTCTGCCGTCGCGCGGTTGTCCAGCCATACGAGCGCAGGCCCGAGGGCACGCCCGTTGGCGTCCACGGCGGCGACGGTCTCGCCCTGGCTGGACACCGCAAGCGCCGCGATCCGCGCGGGGTCCACGCCCGGCGCCGCGAGGGCGGTCCGGACCGCACTGACCGCACTCGCCCACCATGTTTCGGGATCAATTTCGACGTGGTCGGGTACTGGATAGGCGAGCCGGTACTCGCTGCCGGCGGCGGCCAGCTGATGTCCCTCGACATCGAAGATGCCGGCCTTGACCGAGGTCGTGCCGACGTCGAGGCCGAGGAGGAGCGTCACCGCGCCGTGAGCGCTACGCCAGGCCGTGCTTTGCGGCCGCGGTGGCCGGCTCGGCGCCGTGCTTGACCACGTCCTGGAGGGCCGCCATGAAGCGGACCGAATCGCGAGCTCCGACAAGGTTTCGGCCGAAGACGACGCCGCGAGCGCCATCGCGGATCGCGGTTGCGGCCAGCTCGAGCGCATCGACCTCGTGGGGTAGCTTCTTGGCCCCGAGGGCCAGAATCGGCACGGGGGTCGACCGGACGATCTCAGCAAAACGCTTGCCGGTGTGGAAGGTCTTGACCAGGTCCACGCCCAGTTCGGCGACGATGCGGCAACCGATCGAGATCACCTCGTGGCGCTCCTCAGGCTCGACTTCTTCGTGGCCCGCAGGATAGACCTCACCCACGATCGGAACCCCGGCGGCGCGCGCCTCGGCGACGCAACGGGCGACCATCTCGACGTTCTCGGCGTCCACGGCCTCCGACCCGGTCTTGATCGACATCCCCACGAGGACGACATCGGCCCCGAGAGCGACCGCTCCCGCGGCGGAAATCATCGGAACGTTCCGACTCTCGTGGTAGCCCCACTGGGTTGCGTACTGCGTGCCCCAGTTGAGTCGGACCAGCATGGCCGGGGCGCCGCGGCGGCTGAAGGCCGAAGCCAGATGGGGAGCCATGCCCGGGCTGAGCAGGATCGCGTCAGCCCCGGTCAGGCGCCCGACGACCGAGGACAGGTCCTCGAAACCCGGCCGGGGACCGTTGTACAGCCCATGATCGATGGCGGCCACAACGGCGTTCGAGCCACCGTCGAAGAGCCGCGCCAACCGGATGTCACCACCAGAACCCACGGAATTGCCTCCAGCTCGACGGCCCCACTGACCCTCTGGCCGATGCGTGGCGCCGGAACAATGTTGCGTTTGATGAGCACATGCTATGCGGCACGGGCCCGATGTCAAGGCGATATGGACCGTATTCGCTCATCAATCCTGCACCATCCGCGCTTGAAGTGAACGCGATATGCATGAATGGTCTTGCGATTCAGCAGCGGTAGGGCGTACGATCCTGCATGAACCGCCCCCAGAAGGCGGCAACGTGGCGATCAGATCACCGCGGGCAGTGGCCTTGGCCGGTGACGCAAGCGCCCGACATCGAGACGGCCCGTCTGCGGGTCGCCCGTCGGAAAGGAGACATCGGCTTGAATCGAAAGTTGCTTGTGTTCGCGACGACCGTGATCTTCGCGGCGGCGGCGTGTGGAGGCGGAGCATCGGCGGCCCCGACGACCGGCGCGTCACAGCCTGACGCGACCGTGGCGGTCACGCCGGGAACGGCGCCCGTCACGCTGACCCTGTGGCACAACTACGGGACCGAGGCCAACGCCCAGGTCACCGAAGCCCTGGTCAAGGCCTACGTGGCCAAGTACCCGAACGTCACGATCAACCTGGTCAGCCAGCCGGCCGACAACTATTTCGCCCTGCTCAAGACCGCTGCCATCGCCGGGACCGGTCCGGACATGATGACGATGTGGACGGGCCTCTTCGCCCTGCAGAACCAGAGCTACCTTGAGCCGCTCAATTCGTACATCCCGGCCGACACCCTTAAGCAGTTCACTGGCATCGACTGGTGCTCAAAGGGCCTCGCGGTCGATCAGGGCGCCATCTGCGTGACCCTGGACATGCAGCACTACAACGGGTTCTACAACAAGGACATGTTCGCGAAGGCCGGAATTACGACCTTCCCGACCAATTGGACGGAGTTCCTCGCGGCGTGCGAGAAGCTCAAGGCCGCGGGCTTCCAGCCGCTCGCGTACGGGACGGGTGGCCAGGCCCTCAACGCCGGCTTCTACCCGTACTACGACCTCAGCTACCTGATGATGAACCTGCCCCTGTCCGATTGGCAGAAGCTGTACAGCGGCAAGATCCCGTGGACGGACCCGGGCATCGTGGCCCAGCTCACCAAGTGGGCTTCGCTCAAGACCCTGGGTTACACGAACTCCGACGTGCTCACGAACACGGATTCGGTTGCCCAGTTCGAGGCCGGCAAAGCGGCCATGACCCTCGAGGGTTCGTGGGACTTCAAGGAATTCCACGACAAGATGGGCGACAACGTGGGCGTCTTC
>JAYWFP010000064.1:0-5987 GCA_043778745.1 Chloroflexota bacterium | reverse complement strand
CGCCGGCCACGGGTCGGGGACGGACCGCCGAGCGGCCGAGCACAGGGGGAAGGATTGGAGACCGCGCAGGCGATCGCGCTCCTCGGCTTCGTCATCCTCGCCGCCCTCGTTGCCCTTGTCGTCCGTCGCGCCGGCCGGGTCCTGTACCGGACCCGGATCGCGGAGGGGTTCCGTAGTACGACTGCGGACCTCGAGGTGAGGGTGAGCCAGAGTCTGAGCGAGGCGGCTGTCGTGATCGATATCGTCCGACGGCGAGAAGCTGACGGCTCCACGATCAGGCCAAGCCTAGCCGCGGCACAGGATGCGGCGGTCCGTTATGCCGACGAGGCGCGCAGCCTCATCGGGCCCGCTTCCACGAAGCATGATCAGGCCCGCATGGTCGAGGAACTTGAGCGAGCGGAGCGAGCGCTCGCACTCATCGACCACGGATGCGAGCTGGCCAGCGACGGTGCCCGGATGGAGCGTGGACCGGAGGCCGACACGTCCATCAAACGCGGGTACCTGAACCTCCTCCATGCCCGCGAGTCCTTCTCGGAGCACGCCCGCGCAGCCATCAGGGCCGCGGAGGCTGCCTCCCCCGCCCGGCGTTTCGGGCGTCGCGCCGGCTGAGCATGTGGAGCCAAGACGACACACCATGTAGTGGTATGCTCCGCCCACACCACAAGCCCTAGTGGTGTCGAGGAGGTCCGATGCGCTGCCCCCAGTGTGGAGAGCGGGACACGCGGGTCGTTGATTCGCGCGATCTGGATGACTCCGCAACCATTCGTCGGCGCCGCGAATGTGGCTCCTGCACGCTGCGCTTCACCACCTATGAACGGATCGAGGCACCCCGGCTCGTGATCGTCAAGCGTGACGGCATCCGCCAGGAGTTCGACCGCGAGAAACTCGCTTCGGGACTCCGCAAGGCGCTGACTCGTCGGCCCGTCCCGTCCGCGGCAGCCGAACAGGCCGCCGACGCCATCGAGGCGACCCTCCGTGCGGAAGGAATGACCGAGGTCCCGTCATCGCGGGTCGGCCAGATGGCGATGGCAAGCCTGCGCGAACTGGACCACATCGCCTACATTCGCTTTGCCAGCGTGTACCAGAGTTTCGATGACCTCGAGGACCTCAAGCGCGAAGTGGACACCTTGTACGCCCAGTGGAGTCCCAAGGACCCGGTCCTAACCGGCAAGGGAGGCGCCCGATGAGCGTGCTCTCGGATCGCGACATCCGGGCATCGATCGAGGCCGGCATGATCGGCATTCGACCCTTCGATGCTGACGACCTACAGCCCTCGTCTGTGGACCTCCACCTCGATCGAAGCTTCCGCGTCTTTCGGAACAATCGGTACGCCTACATCGATGTCCGCCAGCCGCAGCCGGACCTGACGGAGTTGATCCGGATTGCCGACGACGAACCGTTCATCCTTCACCCGGGCGAATTCGTCCTTGGGCAGACGCTCGAGTGGGTGGAGCTCCCTGGTGATCTCGTGGCTCGGCTCGAGGGCAAGTCGTCCCTTGGACGCCTCGGGCTCCTGATTCACTCCACTGCCGGCTATGTCGATCCTGGCTGGAAGGGCAACCTCACGCTGGAACTGTCGAACGTAGCCAACCTGCCCATCGCGCTCTACCACGGGATGAAGATCGGGCAGATCAGCTTCTTCAAGATGTCGAGCCCCGTCGATCGCCTGTATGGCAGCCCGGAACTTGGTTCCAAGTACCAGGGTCAATCCGAACCGACAGCCTCGGCCTTCCACCGCGACTTCGACCCGAATCGCAAGGGCTGAACCGCGTGGCGATCAACGATGCGGTCCACTGGTCGGCCGACCTCGGCGGCGGGACCACGGTCGGGCTGATCCAGGCGGGCACGTTCCGATCAGATGCGGGGGCGCTGTTCGGGCCGGTACCGCGCCTGCTCTGGGATCGTTGGGTCAGCGAGGAGATCGACCACGAGCATCGGCTGCTTCAGGCCCTCAACTGCCTCCTCGTCGAGACACCGGCCGGGCGCGTCCTCATCGAGACCGGAATCGGCGAGCGCATCTCGGACAAGGTTCGGACCATGCGTGGTTACGAGGGCACGCCCGTGGCCCCGGCCCTGGTCCATGCCGGGTTCGATCCGGAATCGATCGATGTCGTGGCCATGAGCCACCTCCATTTCGACCACGCCGGCGGCCTGCTTCGATCCGACGGCTCGAGGGCGTTTCCACGGGCGCGGATCGTGGCCCAGCGGGCCGAATGGGAGATCGCGCTGGATGACAACAGTCGGATCGCGGCGTCCTACGATCAACCCGAGATCCGACTGGTTCGCGCATGGGGCGAGGCGGGCTGGGTCGACGGCGAATCCGAGCTCATCCCGGGCGTTACGGTTGTTCCAACCGGCGGGCACTCGACCGGCCACCAGGCGATCGTCATACGGGGCTCGGGGCCTTCGGCGCGGACCCTGGCCTTCTTCGGCGACCTGTGCATGCGACCGTGGAGCGCGAATCCTCGATGGGTATCGTCGTTCGACGACTTTCCGCTCGACTCGGTCCAGGTGAAGTCAGACCTGTTCGCGCGGGCCAGCACTGACGGGTGGCTCGTCGCCCTGTCCCATGAGGCGACGCATCCGGTCGGGTCCCTGGTGACCGACCGGGACCGCTACCGGTTCGAGCCCGTCTAAGTTTGATTTCTTAGGGACGTTGTTGACAGGAACGTCCCAGGAGCTGATCGACGTGGCTGATCAGACAGAGCCCGTCCACGCTCGGCCGGCCATCGGAATCGACCGATCTCATGCATGGCTACGCTCGTACGCCGCGATTATGATCAACCAGCCCGATCGCGGCGGCCAGCACCCGATCGCGGCGAGCCAGCACCCGATCGCGGCGGCCAGCACCCGATCCGACCAGGGCGCGGCGGGCCAGGGCCCGATCCGACCAGGGCGCGGCGGGCCAGCGTCGGTTGGCAACAACCTGTGTGGGAAGTACAGCTAGGGAGTGGCCGACGGCAGGAGCGCCTCAATCGTCTTGCGAGCCGCGTCGGCTTCGAGGGGACCGTTGACGACAGCCCGGATGACCCCGTCACGGTCAATGAAGAACTGGGTCGGAAGAGCGAACACCCGGTACGTGCGGAAGATTGCGGCGCTGACGTCGGCACCGATGGTGTACTCGAGTCCGTACTTCTCCACGTAACTTCGACCTTCCTCGACGGTCTGCTGGACCTGGACGGCGATCAGTGTCAGGCCCCGATCGCGATATGTCCTGTCCATCTCGCGGAGCGTCGGTGTCTCGGCCTGGCAGGGCGGGCACCAGCTGGCCCAGAAGTTGAGCCAGACCACGCGTCCTCGAAGGTCCGAGAGCTTGATCGGTCGGCCATCGAGGTCGGTGAGCGCGATTGCCGATCCATCGGTGGCCGTCCCGGTCAGCTCCGGTGCCAACTGGCCAACCTGCAGTCCTGGAATGGGGGACCGCAGCTGATAGGCCGATGCAACCGGGTTCGGCAGCCCGGGCGTCGTGGATCCAAGCGGAGCCGTCGCGAGCGTCAGGAGGATCGCGGCCACAACGACGATGCCGAGCGCTCCGGCGACCTGGCGGAGGCTGAACGGACCGACTCCGCGACGTCGGCGCGGCCTCTCCTGAGGTTCAGTGGCTGCGGACGATTGACCTCGATCCTCCACGGATGGTCAGATCGAGGTGTTGAATGGCACGAACCGGGCGAGCAGGGCAAGCCAGTTCATGAGCATGGCGACGCCGATCAGGGCGACGAGCAATCCACCGATGAACGACACCGTGCGCCCGTGTCGCAGCAACGGTCGGATGAGGGCGGGCGATCGGTCGTAGACCGCGGCGATGAGGATGAACGGGACACCCAGACCAGCTGTATACGCCACCAACAGGATCACGCCCTGCTCTACGCTCCCACTGGTCGCGGCCATGGTCAGGATGCCGCCCAGAATGATGCCGATGCAGGGGGTCCAGCCGATCGCGAAGATGGCTCCGAGTCCGAAGGAAGCCAGCCAGCCGCCCTGAGCACTGACGATCCGCCCGCCGAGGCGATCGCCGAGCCCCGGACCGGCAGCCGGTGCGCCAGGGCTTGCGAGCGCGGCCGTCCCCGTGACCGTGGCCATGGAGCCGGCGGCGCCCATGTCCAGCGGCCGCCAGCTGCGGTCGAGCGCCGGGATCTGCAGGATGCCCGCGAGATTGAGACCCAGCAGGATGAGCAGAACCCCGCCGATCTGGCGCAGGAGCGGAAGGAAGTCCACGAGCGGGCCCGCGACGTAGGTCGCGGTGATCCCCAGAACCGTGAAGACGGATCCGAACCCGGCAACATAGGCAAGCGCATGCCGGACGGCGAGCCAGCGCGAAACCGTCGCGCTGCCACGGCCGACGACAGCAACCGCGGTCAGTTGCCCAACGTAGGCCGGCACGAGCGGAAGCACGCACGGCGAGAGGAAGCTCAGGAGTCCCGCCCCGACGGCGACCGCGATCGAGAGATCCGAGCCCATGGTCAGGACCCGCTCGACGCCGGGTATGTACCGGGTCCGGAGTTGGCTGGCGCCGAGGCCCCGCCGCCGTCGAGCACGTCGGCGAACAGGCGTCGCAAGCGGGCGACGCTCGTTGCGAGCTCAAGTCGGCCGTCGCCGAGCTCGATCACCGGGATGCGATCGAACAACTGTCGATGCAGCGCCTCGTCCTCTTCAATGTTTCGCTCAATGATCGTTGGTACCGGCAGATCCCGCGAAGACCGATCCGCGATCAACAGCGCCACCGCGGCCCGAGCCTCGTCGCACAGGCTGCAATCTGGGCGCGAGTAGAACACGAGATCGGGCAGGGGAGTCATCACGTTCGGCATCCTACAACCGGGCGCCGTTGTCGACCGTCACGGGCTCAGGCAGGGCGGTGACCGTCGGGTAGGATTGCCCCACGCCCCCGTAGCTCAGTGGATAGAGCGCAGCCGTCCTAAGGCTGGCGTCGGCGGTTCGAATCCGTCCGGGGGCGCCATAGGCGGATCAGTCCTGCTCGAGGAGTTCCATGACCGGAGCCATCGCCTCGAGTGCCACGGGCGTGGGTGGCCAGAGGACCACCTCGAGCTGAGTGAACCCGGCGTCAAAGAATGACCGGAACGCGTCTGCGATTTCCTCGGGCATTCCACGAACCGGAACACCGATCACGGCGGCCGCACCCGAGACGGCCGTGGGCTCGACGACAATCCCTGCAGACCGACCGATAGTGGCGGGATCCCGGCCGGCGGCATCGCAGGCGGCGAGGAGCGCTTCGAGCCGCGGTCCGAACTCCGTCAGGTCGCTCCGTTCCTCAACGTACCAGCTCCAGATGTCGGCATGCCGTACCGCTAGTTGGAGCATCTTCGGACCCTTGGCGCCCACCATGATCGGGATTCGGCCTGGCCTCGGTCCAACCGGACGATGCTCCAGGTCGCGGGCAGCGTGGAAGGTCCCCTCGAAGTCGGCGCGGCCCTGTCTCAGGAGTGGGACGATGATCTCGACCGCCTCCTCGAAGCGCCCGAATACGTGGTCCTCGGGCAGCCCGAAGGCGTGTGCCTGGCGGCCGGCATGTCCCGATCCGAGGCCGAGAACGAACCTGCCGCCGCTGATCTCATCGAGCGTCTCGACGGCTTTGGCCGTGATTCCGGGGTTCCGATGGAGCGCTGAGAGGACCCAGGTTCCGACGTTCACTCGCGAGGTCGCGGCCGCCACGGCGCCGGCCATCGCGACGCATTCCCACCAGCCACGGGTCGCGCCGTCGACCGGGCGCCACAGGAGTTCATCGGCCAGCCAGACGGTGTCGAATCCCATCGCTTCGGCCTGGATCGCAAGGTCGCGGATCTCGCTCCAGCGCGCGGTCGAACCGTCGACGAAGGACTCTCCCATCGGGAGGACGAGACCGATCTTGGAGAGACGCAATGTGACCTCCGAGCGGTTTGGGCTGGAGTCGCGTCGGATCAGCCCCTGTCGCCGCCCAGCTTGCCGCCGAGGCCGCGCGCCCTTTCAGTATGGCGCCCCAATTGCCCGCGAGA
>JAYWFP010000063.1:0-6038 GCA_043778745.1 Chloroflexota bacterium | reverse complement strand
CCTCGGCGGCGGTGCCCTCCGACGCCTCCTCGCGGTCGGCGTGGCTCCGGACCATCGGCGTGCTGGTCTCGCAGGCGCGATGCTCAGTCAGCACCTGGCAACGATGGGGGACGGGGTGACGTGGGACGCGCTCATCACCCTCGCGGAACGAGACCCATTCGAGCCACTGCCTCGGGCCATCCGCGCGCGCGTCGCGCGTCGGCTCCTGGAAACGGCCGGGTTCGTGGTGGGCGGCGTCGTCGGGCCAATCGGCGAGGCGGATCCGGCGGCGCTCCTCGGCCGACGACGATAGCGTCGGACATGGATCGACCCGGGCACGAGGCCCGGGCCGAAGGGAAGGCCGTCCACGTCGGGACGGGGGAACCCGTCGCGGACTGGTTGAGACCGGGTTATCCGCCGGTGGACATCGGATCCGTCGCGACTTTTGCTCGCCACGGCGTTCCGAGCATCGGGAGGAGGTAGCGGTCGACGCCGTAGTAGCCGGCAACTCGCCAGGCCAGCATGAGGCCGATCGCGAAGGTGAACAGGACCGGGTTGGTCGATGCCGAACCTGCCAGCAGGAAGGACATGTTCATCAGGGCTCCGAAGAACGCGGCCGCGCCGGTCAGCACACCGAACACGAGCGCGATGCCCACCGCCAGCTCACCAAAGGCGATCAGCGGGGCGAACCAGGTCTGTGCGTCGTTGTTGAGCAGGAGGTTGATGAAGTCGCGGTACCACTCGAAGGAGATCGGTGGGCGGCCCTTCTCGGGGATCGACACGGCGTTCGTCCAGTAGCCCTGGAGCGCGGCGCCTCCGTCCAGCCAGCCCTTGCCGCCATCGGAGATCTTGTGAAGCGATGCTTCGATCCACGAGAACCCGAGGAAAAGCCGGACCGGCAGCCAGAACAGACCTGCTCGTGTGTTGCTGAACAGATACCGCGTGAACGCGGGGCCCTCGACTTCGACGACCTGGGCCTCAGGCTGTGAGCGGTCCGTGAAGAACAACGCGACGACGACGATCGCAAGGATCCAGAAGGCCACGGTCACGATCGATCGAAGCGAATCGCCGCCCACGGTCTCCGGGCGGACCTCCGTTACCGGGATCTCCATCCACAGGACCAGCGCGGCGGCCAGCAACGCCAGGGGCGTTGCCCACTTCCTGAGGTTCATCATCTCTCTCTCGCATCCCTTCGCTATGTCCGCCGGGACCAGTTCGTCGGCGGGGTGAGTCGGGACAAGCCTGGGCTGGTCCTTTGCTGTCGTCATCTTCGTCCCTCCGACTGGCCCGCTCTACGGTCCGATGGCACTCTGACCCGTGCCGGTTGGTCGCTGTCGCAGGGTCAAATGGCCCGGGGAACGGCGACCAGGTCGGCGGATGACGGATTTCGAACATGCGATCGATTGGACAGCCACGCGGTACACTCCGGGACCTGTGAAATCGAAGGCCGATCCAGCCGGGGTGCCCCCGTTCGCTGACCCGCTGGCGCCGTTCGCTGACCCGCTGGCGCCGTTCGCACCCGCGGTCCGGGCATGGTTCGAAGGCGCGTTCGAGGCACCGACACCGGCCCAGGCAGGCGGCTGGGCGGCGATCGCCGCGGGTCGCCACACGCTGATCCACGCCCCGACCGGAAGCGGCAAGACCCTGGCCGCGTTCCTATGGTGCCTGGACCGGCTGGCCCGCGATCCTTCGCCGCCGCCCACGCGCGCTGAGCCCGGACGCGTCCGGGTCCTGTATGTGTCGCCCCTCAAGGCGCTCACCTACGACATCCAGCGCAACCTCCGGGCCCCGCTCCACGGCATCGCCCTCGCGGCCCAGGAGCTGGGCGAAGACCCGCCGGTCATCACGATCGCGTCGCGGACCGGCGACACCCCGCAGGAGGATCGCCGCCGCCTGACGAGAACACCACCCGACATCCTGGTCACGACGCCCGAGAGCCTGTACCTGCTCCTGACATCGGCGGCCCGGGACACGCTTCGCCGGGTGGAGACGGTCATCATCGATGAGGTTCACGCCATCGCCGGCAGCAAGCGCGGTGCCCACCTCGCCCTGTCCCTCGAGCGACTCGAGGCCCTCCGGGCGGACGGCGCGCCACGGCTCCAGCGGATCGGCCTGTCGGCCACGCAGCGGCCGCTCGAGACGATCGCCCGCTTCCTGGGCGGCATCGGGCCCGGGCGCGAAGTCCAGATCGTGGATGCCGGCACGAGCAAGGTCCTCGAACTCGAGGTCGTGGTTCCGGTCGAGGACATGAGCCGCCTCGGCGACCGCGCCGAGGCCGGCGCTGGCAATGGCACAGGCCCGTCCCCGGACGCGCCTGCATGGCGCGACGACCTCCGAACCAGCATCTGGCCGGCCATCCATCCCCGCATCCTCGAGCTCATCCGGGCCCATCGCAGCACGATCGTGTTTACCAACAGCCGTCGCCTCGCGGAGCGTCTCGCCCACCGGCTCAACGAACTTGCGGGCGAGGATCTGGTCCGGGCCCATCACGGGAGCATCGCCCGGGAGCAGCGTCTCGAGATCGAGGAGGCGCTCAAGGATGGTCGACTGCCCGCCCTCGTTGCCACGAGCAGCCTCGAACTCGGGATTGACATGGGGGCCGTGGATCTGGTGATCCTCGTTGAATCACCGACCAGCGTCGCGTCCGGGCTCCAACGGGTGGGCCGAGCAGGGCATCAGGTCGGCGAGCCCTCACGGGGCGTGGTCTTCCCGAAGTTCCGGGGCGATTTGCTCGAGGCGGCGGTGGTGGTGGGGCGGATGCACGAGGCGGCCATCGAAACCACGGTTCTTCCCCGTAACCCGCTGGACGTGCTGGCCCAGCAAATCGTCGCGATGACCGTCCTCGAACCGTGGACCGTGACCGACCTGCATGCCGCCGTCATCCGTGCGGCGCCGTTCGAGACCCTGTCCCGCGACGCACTGGAAGCGGTCATCGGGATGCTCGCGGGCGCCTTTCCGTCCGATGAATTCGCCGAGCTCAAGGCGCGGGTCGTGTGGGATCGGATCAGCGATGTCGTCGAAGGCCGGCGAGATGCACGCATGCTCGCAGTCACATCGGGCGGCACGATCCCGGACCGCGGCTTGTTCGGCGTGTTCCTGGCCGGCGAGCCCGGCACACCCGGTCGTCGCGTCGGCGAGCTCGACGAGGAGATGGTGTACGAGCTCCGAGCAGGCATGCACGGCGACGTCATCGTCCTCGGCGCCAGCAGCTGGCGGATCCTCGAGATCACGCCTGACCGGGTGATCGTCCAGCCGGCGCCCGGTGTGCCCGGCAAGTTGCCGTTCTGGAAGGGAGATGCGGTCGGTCGGCCGATCGAACTGGGCCGAGCGATCGGGGCGTTCGTGCGCGACGTCGAAGCCGACCTGGGCCGTGGTGCGCGTGGTCGGGCGGCGGCAACGGCTCGCTTCCGTACGGCTCACGACCTCGATGAGCTGGCAGCACGCAACCTGCTCGCCTATCTCGAAGAGGAGCTCGAGGTCGCCGGCGCCCTGCCGACCGATCGCCGGATCGTGGTCCAGCGCTTTCGGGACGAACTCGGTGACTGGCGACTGGTGATCCTGACCCCGTTCGGTGGACGGATCCACGCGCCGTGGACGCTGGCCATCGAGCAGCGACTTCGCGATCGCCTGGGCCTCGAGGTCCAGACGATCTGGTCCGATGACGGCATCGCCATTCGATTGCCCGAGGGCGAGGGCGACGGGTCCGTGGCTCGACTCGCCGAAATCGAGGCCCTCCTGTTCCCGTCATCGGACGAGATCGAGGATCTCGTGGTCGAGACGCTCGGCAGTTCAGCCCTGTTCGCCTCCCGGTTCCGCGAGAACGCCGGCCGCGCGCTGCTGCTCCCGCGACGACGACCGGGTACCCGAACGCCGCTCTGGCAGCAGCGCCAGAGATCCGCCGACCTGCTCGCGGTCGCGTCGCGGCATGGCAGCTTCCCGATCCTCGTGGAGACCTATCGGGAGTGCCTGTCCGATGTGTTCGATCTCGACGCGCTGCGGGAGGTTCTGCGGGCGGTGGAGCGTCGAGAGATCGTGATCCACGCCGTGGAGACGGCCCGGGCCTCGCCCTTCGCTTCGTCTCTCCTGTTCGACTACGTCGCCGCCTATATGTACGAGGGCGATGCGCCGCTCGCGGAGCGCCGGGCCGGGGCGCTGGCGTTGGACCGGGACCTCCTGCGCGAGCTCCTCGGCCAGGAGGAGCTCCGGGAGTTGCTGGACGGCGATGCCCTGGCGGATCTCGAGCTGTCCCTTCAGGCACTCGCCGAGGACCGCAAAGCGGGCACATTGGATCAGGTCCACGACCTGCTCCGCCGGCTCGGTGATCTCAGTGACGCCGAAGTCGACGCTCGCGTCGAGGGAGGCGCGGAAGTCGCAGGTCCCTGGCTGGCCGAACTCCGCGCCGTACGGCGCGCGGTCCGGGTCCGGGTGGGCGGCGAGCAGCGCTGGATCGCGATTGAAGATGTGGCCCGCTACCGCGATGGGGTCGGTGCAGCACCGCCGCCCGGTGTCCCGGAGGCATTCCTCGCTCCGACCGCTGCGGCGCTCGACGGCCTCCTTTCCCGGTGGGCGCGTACCCACGGTCCGTTCCTCACCCCGGGTCCGGCGCGTCGGTGGGGCGTTGCCATCGGCGTGGTCGACGACGCGCTGGGCAGGCTCGTTGCGGCGGGGTCGCTCGTTCGGGGCGAATTCCGACCCGACGGCAGCGAGCGTGAATGGTGCGACCCGGAGGTGCTCCGTCAGCTTCGGCGTCGATCGCTGGCTCGCCTCCGCCATGCCGTGGAGCCGGTGGAACCCGCCGCCCTCGCCCGGTTCCTGCCGGCGTGGCAGGGTGCGGCCCCAGTCGGCGCGATGGAGACCCCGCTCCGAGGCTCCGCCGCCCTCGAGCGGCTCGCCGCCGTAGTCGACCAGCTGTCGGGCGTGGCGATTCCCGCGTCCGTCCTGGAGCGGGATGTTCTCCCTGCGCGGGTACCGGGCTATCAGCCGCGCCTGCTCGACGAACTCGGTGCGCTCGGCGAACTGGCATGGGTGGGCCGCGGCACGCTGGGTCGCGATGACGGACGGGTCGTCCTCACCCGGCCCGGACGGGAAAGCCTGCGGCCGATCAGCCTCGTTGATCCAGGGCCGGCCCTCGACGAACCTCGGCATCGCGCGATCCGCGAGCACCTCCGCGCTCACGGCGCGTCCTTCTACCGCGACCTGTTCTCTGCGGCAGGTGGTGGCCGGGATCGGGAGGTTCTCGATGCCCTGTGGGATCTCGTCTGGGCCGGCGAGGTCACGAATGACACGTTTGCGCCGCTTCGTGCCCTGCGCTGGAAGCGACCAGCCGGTTCCGCCGCCCGTCCCCGGGCGGGCCGCCTGACCTCGCTCGGGCCGCCTGAGGCGGCCGGTCGCTGGTCCCTGGTCCCGCCCGTTGCCGCAAGTGGCTCACCCACGGAGCGCCTGCATGCCACGGCCCTCGCCCTCCTTGATCGCCACGGGGTCCTCGTCCGCGACGCGGTCATGTCCGAGGATGTCCTGGG
Organism: Chloroflexota bacterium; assembly: GCA_043778745.1. Classification (GTDB taxonomy): domain Bacteria; phylum Chloroflexota; class Limnocylindria; order Limnocylindrales; family CSP1-4; genus UBA5189. The sequence goes on along the minus strand of JAYWFP010000063.1, from coordinate 540 downwards.
CGGGTTCGCCGGGATCTATGCTGTGCTGCGTGCTCTCGAGGACGCGGGTCGGATCCGTCGTGGCTACTTTGTCGAGGGCCTGGGTGCGGCGCAGTTCGCCCTTGCCGGCGCGATCGATCGCCTCCGGTCGGTCCGTGACGCGGCGGCGGAACGGTCAACGGCGTCGGCCATCCACGTCCTTGCCGCGGCCGATCCGGCGAACGCGTATGGTGCCGCGCTACCCTGGCCGCGGCGCGGCCCGGAGGATCGCCGGCCGTTCCAGCGAGCCGCCGGCGCATTCGTGATCCTCGTGGATGGCGTCCCGGCGATCTACCTCGAACGCGGCGGACGGACCATCCAGACCCTGCCCGCCTTCGACGACTCGGCGGTTGGCGCGGCCGCCGTCGCGGCCCTCCGAACGCTCGTCGGCCCGGGGCGCGAACGCGAGCTGGTGATCAGCAAGATCGACGGGCTGCCCGTGGCCGATTCACCCCACCGGGCGACGCTCCTCGAGGCCGGGTTCGTCGCCGGCTACCGGGGCCTTGTCTTGCGAACGGCGGG
>JAYWFP010000062.1:0-6078 GCA_043778745.1 Chloroflexota bacterium | reverse complement strand
CACCACGAGCGACCGGGCGACCCTGTCGGCCGGACCCACCTCGATCTTTGATCTGGATGGCAGCGCGCTGGTCATCCATTTCGGAGAGGACGACCAGGTGACCAATCCGACCGGCAACAGCGGCAGCCGGATCGCATGCGGCGTCATCAGCCCGCGCTGACGACACTCGGGACCATGGGCCGGTTCGGCGAGCCCGGCCTGTGGATCCTCGGAGCGCTCGGTAGCGAGCCCCTTGGGCTCATCGGCCTGTTTGATGCCGTCATCGCCATCCACGGGTCGGTCGGCCCCGGAACGCTGCTCGGGGCCCTCGCGCGCCTCGAGCAGCACCATCTCGTGACGAGGCTTTCCGATTTCGGGCCGTCGATGTATCGTCTGACGAGTCATACCACGGAGATGGACCGGTAACGTCCAGCCGAGCATTCGCCATCTCGACTGCATCCGCTTGGAGGGCGCATGAACCAGGGACTCAACGAATTCGGGCGATTTGCCGAGCCGACGCTATACATCCTCGTCTCGCTCAGTGACGGTCCGAAGCACGGCTACGCGATCATGACCGATGTCGAGGCAATCTCCGGATCGCCGCTCGGCCCGGGCACGCTGTATGGCGCCCTCGCCCGCATGGAACGGCGCGGCCTGATCGAAGCGCTCGAGCCCGAGGATCGCCGGCGGCCGTACAAGCTCACCGGGTTGGGTGTCGGCACGCTCCGAACGCAGCTCGAGGGCCTGTCCGGGTTCGCCCGACTCGGACTGAGCCGATTGGGCTCGTCCTCGTGAGCGCCCTGATCCGCCTCTACCCGCAAGCCTGGCGCGATCGGTATGGCGCGGAGCTCCAGGACCTGCTCGGGGCGCGCGCCGTCGGTATCGTGGGGCGCATTGACCTGATTCGCGGCGCCCTCGATGCGCATCGTCACCCCGAGCTCGCGGATCCGAGCGTCCCCGATCCTGCGGCGATGACTCCGGTGTCCCCTCAGCGTTTCGAGGACTTGCGCGTCGCCCGGCGCCTGGGGATCGGGACCCTGATCGGCGCCATCGTCTGGATCGTCGGCTGGATCGTGGCCGCGAATGGGCCGGTCGTGGTTGACGGAGACCATTCGTATCGGGACGGCGCCGCCGCCATGCCGATCCTGCTGGGCTCGATGATCCTCCTGTCGGCCGGTCTGCTCGGTCAATTGATCCGCCTCCCGGCCCAGGCCATCGTGGCCCGCGTTGGTGCCTTCGTGAGCCTCCTCGCGGCCCCAATCTGGAGTCTCGCGCCATGGGTGGCACTGTCGGGCATGGCTGTCCTTGCCGGACTCTTCCTGCTGGCGCTGTCGGCCTGGTGGCGAGGGGCCTGGGGCGCCACGGCGTCCGTCGTGATGATCGCCTCGACCGTGAGCGGGCTGGTCATCGCCGTGGTCCCGCTGATGGGCCTGCCCCCGATCGTTCCAGGCCTCGACCCGATGGCGCCGCTCGTGCTGAGCTTCGCACCGCTCTGGCTCGTTGTCGGCGGGACCCTGCTGCGCCTGCCCACCGTGATCGAGAGCGATCTCAGGGGCGAGGGACCGTCGGGACAGCTCGTCACGGCGTAGCGTCGACCCGCCCGATCGAACGCGCGTCGATATCCGTGCTGCTCCCGTAGACTCGCCGGGTGGAGATCGACGGCGCGCACTTTCGTCAGGTGATGGGTCGATTTGCCACCGGCGTCACGGTCGTCACGACACTATCCGAGGGACGACCGGCGGGGATCACGGTCAATGCCCTGTCGAGTGTCTCGCTGGACCCGCCGCTGGTCATGGTGGCACTCGATCGGAACCGGTTCATCACCCCGCTCGTTCGGGCCAATGGCCGGTACGCGGTCAACGTCCTCGGCGACGGCCAGCAGGCGATGTCCGATTGCTTCGCGCACGCGGCCGTGAAGCCCGGCCGCGAGGACTTCTGCGGCGCCGCGTGGGCCCCCGGCCCAACCGGGCTGCCGCTCCTTGACGGGGCGATCGCGACCCTCGAATGCACGATCGTCGAGACGTTCTCGGCCGGCGATCACGATCTGTTCATCGGTCGGGTCGATGCCATGGACGCTGCCGGCGATGACCCCGCCGCACTCGGACCACTCCTCTACTTCCGCCGCCGCTACCTGCGAATCGAGCAGGCGGTCCATGCCACGGTGAAAGGGAAGCCCGAGGCCTGACCATGGCGACGATTCACGCGAACGACCTGGACATCGGGTACGACGTCGTCGGCGCCGGACCGCCGATCGTGATGCTCCACGGCGCGACGTCGCTCGGTCGTGAGGATTTCGCGGCGCAGATTCCCCTCTTCTCGAAGGCCTTCCTCCTCCATCTGCCGGATGCTCGCGGGCACGGCCGGACGCGCTGGGATGCGGCGGACGGGTTTCGCTACGACTGGCTGGTGGACGACCTCGTCGCGTTCGTCGATGCCCTCGGCCTGCGGACCTTTCACCTCCTCGGGTTCTCGATGGGCGCGATGACCGCGCTCCAGTTCGCGTCGCGCCATCCCGAGCGAGTCAGGACCCTGGTCGCAATCGGGATCACCACGCAGCGTGAGCCGCGGACCGGGGTCATGCGCGGCCTCATGAAGCCGGCCAGGATCGAGGCCGAGGACCCGGAGTGGGCCGCGCGCCTGGCGCATCGACACGATGAGGGGCAAGGCGTGGGCGGATGGCAGCGCCTGCTCCCTGCGATCGCCGCCGATGTCGCCGCCCAGCCGTTGATGAGCCCGGGCGATCTCCATCGCATCGACGCGCCGACGATGGTGGTGTGCGGAGATCGGGATCCGTTCGTGCCGGTGGACCATGCCTGGGGCATCTCCCGCCAGATACCGGGTGCTCGCCTGTTCGTGGCACCTGACTGCGGCCACGAAGTCACCGTCAAGCGGCCGGGTTTGTTCAACGAGGCTCTGAGCGGCTTCTACCGCGCAACGGAACGAGCAGCCGCTCAGCCGGCCGCCGCTCGTTCCGGCCCTTCCCAGACGCCACCCGAAAGGAGCACGCCGTGACCACACTACTCGTCCTGTATCGCCAGCCCGATGGCGGCGCGGAGGCGCTGGAGACGTTCGAACGTCGGTATCGGGATGAGCATCTCCCGCTCGTCGCGGACACGCCCGGCCTGCGCGCGACGCGGATCTGGCGCGTCGCCGAGGCGCTCGGCGCAGAGACCGATCTTGCGCTGGCTGCCGCGATGGACTTTGACGATCGCGAGTCGCTTGACGCCGGGCTCCGATCCGATCCGATGCGGGCCGCAGGTCGCGTGCTTCGGGAGATTGCGCCGGGCCTCGCGACATTCCTGGTGCTCGAGGATGCCGCCGATCTGCTGCCCGGCAGATGAGCCCGGCAGGGGCCTTCCCGCGCGGTGGATACTGGACCGCACCAGACAGAGGAGTGTCGTGACCGAGCGCAGCGCCGATTCCCGTCTACCGTCGATCCGGCTGGAGTTCCCGGCGACGGGCAGCGCCGGACCTGTCGATGGTGTCGCGCTCGTGATCCTCGATCGGCCGAAGGTGCTCAACGCGCTCGATTTCGCGATGATCGCGGAGTTGACCGACGTCCTCGAGACCCTCGATCGCGACCCGACCTGTCGGGCGATCGTGATCACCGGGTCGGGTGAGCGGGCGTTCGCGGCCGGTGCCGATGTGCGCGAACTTGCGGTCCAGACGCCGGCATCGCTCCTCGCCGACGACCATTTCCATCGCTGGGAACGGATCAAGCGCATCCGCAAGCCGATGATCGCGGCCGTCCGTGGGTTCGCGCTGGGCGGGGGCTGTGAACTCGCGATGACGTGCGATCTCATCGTGGCCGCGGACGACGCCCAGTTCGGACAGCCCGAGATCCGGCTGGGAGTCATCCCCGGCGCCGGGGGGACGCAGCGCCTGACCCGGGCGATCGGCAAGGCCAAGGCGATGGAGATGGTCCTCACGGCCCGGCCGATGGGCGCCCGCGAGGCCGAGGCACACGGGCTCGTCACCCGGGTGGTGGCACCGTCCGAGACCGTCGCAACGGCGCTCGACATCGGGGCGGCGATCGCGGCCATGCCGCCGCTCGCCGTGATCGCCGCCAAGCAGGCCGTGAACCGCGCCGAGGAGCTGGGCCTCGAATCCGGTCTTGAGTTCGAGCGGCGCAGCTTCTACGGGCTGTTCGCCAGCGAAGACCAGAAGGAGGGCATGGCGGCCTTCACGGAGAAGCGACCGGCGACCTGGAAGGGTCGCTGACAGGACAGGGGGGACTGATGGCCTGGGATCGAGATCTCGGCGGTGAGCCACCGCCGGCATGGCGGGATGAAGCCCCGAACCTCCGCGCGCCGATTGATCCTGACGCGCCGGTGAGTGGGCACCGCCGTGCACCCGAAGGACCCGTCGGGCCGTCGCACGCTCCGGAGCAGGACTGGGACGCCGCCCGCGTCGTGCTGGTGCCGGTGCTCCGGCCGATGGGCACGCTGGGGACACGCCTAGACACGCTCGATGCGGAGCGTCTGGCCTCCGAGGGCATGAAGTCCCATGCGTCGCCGATCCTGGATCCTGGGCCGTGCGGCCTCATGGTCGGCTACGCCCTGCGGGTCGGTTCGTTCGATGTCCACGTGAATGCCGACCACCTGCTCGCCTGGGGAACGACGCCGGACGAGCTGCGCAGCGTGGCAGCGGCGAATCTGGCCCAGTGGTCCGTGTCTGCCCCGTGGACCGAGGAGGTATCCGGGAATCGGCGGTTGATGTCCTCGGCAACCGGCGACGGCGATGATGCTGCGCGCATCCTGTTGCCCGCTGTCCGCGCCTACCTCACCAGGGAGTTTCGACCGGACGCGCGCATCCTCCTCGGCATCCCGGAGCGGGACCTGCTGGTGGCCGGCGCGCTGTCAACGGACGATCAGGAGTTCGCCGCGCTGTTTGCCGAATTCGTTCGCGGGGCTTCGACTGACGCTGATCACCCACTCGATGGTCGTGTTTTCGAGCTCGTGGCGGGGCGATGCCAGGTCTTCGAGTGGTGAATCGAGCGACACGTGGCGGGGACCGATGAGCGACCCGTCGCCGGGCGAGATCCCCGCGCGGGAGGTCCTCGTCGAGGTCGCCGATGGCGTTGCCACGGTCACCCTGAACCGGCCGGCAGCCCTCAATGCGCTCACCTACACGATGAAGGGCCAGTTGCTGGCTGCGCTCCTCGACCTGGCGGGCGATCCCTCGGTACGCGCGATCGTCCTGACCGGCGCGGGTCGAGCGTTCTCGGCCGGGCAGGATCTCCGCGAGCGCCTCGAGCCGGGTGCGCCTCCGCTCGATGAGGAGCTGCGGCTCCGGTACAACCCGATCATCCGGGCGATTCGGGACGCACCGCAACCGATCATCGCCGCGATCAACGGCGTCGCCGCCGGCGCCGGAGCATCGCTCGCGTTCGCCTGCGATCTGCGAATTGCCGCCGAGTCTGCGACCTTCGTGCTGGCCTTCGAAAGGATCGGCCTCGTGCCGGACAGCGGCGCGTCCTGGACCCTGCCCAGGATCGTGGGTGCCGCCCGGGCCGCCGAGATCGCCCTGCTCGGTGATCCCGTGACGGCGTCCGACGCCCTGTCGATGGGGCTGGTCTCGCGGATCGTCCCAGCGGAGATGCTGGCCGCTGAAGCCGCCGCCATGGCCGTCCGGATCGCCGCCGCCGCGCCCGGGGCGACCACGATGACCAAGCGCCTCCTCGCTCTTGCCTTTGATCGCGACCTCGATGCTGCGCTTGCGGCCGAGGCCGAGGCACAGGGCATCGCCGGTCGCGACCCGGATCATGCTGAAGGGCTGGTGTCGTTCATGGAGAAGCGAGCGCCGAGGTTCAGGCCCGACTGACCGACCCTCGCTCGGCGCGGAGACGAGGGCCTACGGGATCGTCGCCCGCACCACGCTCGACGCCCCGACGACGAATTTCCCGAGGGACGTGGCCCTGATTGCCTCGACCCGGAACCAGTAGGTGCCCCCGGCTGGAAGGCCGGTGACGAGGCTCCCGGACGCAGACTGGTCGCCGATCGCCGCGATGGCCGTCGCGCCGGTCAGGTAGCTCGGCGCTGGATCGTCGGCCGACTTCACGATCTTGTAATAGGAGAAGCAGTCAGCGGCTGCGCCGAG
>JAYWFP010000061.1:0-2510 GCA_043778745.1 Chloroflexota bacterium | reverse complement strand
CCGCCCAGCGAGCCATCTGGCCGTCGGGTTTGCGCGGGCCCGCGAGCGACGTATCCACCGACGAGCCCAGGAACTCGAGGACCAACTTGCGAGAGTGTTGGACCCGCTCTGATTCGGTCAGGATCTCCATACCCGCCTCGACCTTCCGAGAGCAGGCCGGCACGAGGACCCGAGAGCCGGTGACCTCGACGACACAGACGCGGCAAACGTTGACCGGAGCGAGGTTCTCGAGGTAGCAGAGGGTCGGCAGGTCGAGCCCTTGAGCTCGCGCTGCATCGAGGATCGTGACCCCGCTGGGGACCGACACCTCGACGCCGTCGATCGTGATGGTGACGGGGGCTGGCGCTTCGACCGGTGGCGCCACCGGCGTATGCGAGGCACGCGCGGGAGGTGTCGTGTAGATCGCCTCGATCGCTGGCGACATCGGCGGAGCGGGCATGCGCACCGGGCCGTCGGCGTGATGGTCAGCGGTCATAGCCCCACCAGCTCCGGTTGTCGGAACGCGGATTCGATCGCCGAACTCGCCGTCTGGCCCAGACCGCAGATGCTGGCGTCGCGCATGGCCCGACCCACCTCGGCCAGCAGCACGAGTTCCTCGTCCCGCGATCGTCCGCCGGTGCGGTCCGCAAGCCGCGCCAGCAGTTCCTCCTGGCGAACCGTGCCGACCCGGCAAGGGACGCACTGACCACACGATTCATCCCGGAAGAAGGACGCGATCCGACGGAGAGTGCCGACCATGTCCGCGGTCTCGTCGAAGACCATCACGACCCCGGAGCCGAGAGTCGCTCCGATCGCCCGGGTGCCCTCGAACGTCAGGGGCACATCCAGCGTCTCTGGACCCACGAACACACCCGCCGCGCCGCCAAGCAGGATCGCGCGGATGGATTTGCCGCCGGTCACCCCACCGCCCAGATCGAGCAGCTCCCGGAGCGTCGTTCCGAACGGCACCTCGTAGACGCCGGGCCGGGCGACGTTCCCGGACAGGCAGAACAGCTTCGGGCCGGAAGAACCCTCCGTGCCAGTGGCCGCATACCGGGCCCCGCCGCCGACGCCATCACCGTCGCCCAGGATCAGGAGCACGTTGACCAGCGTCTCGACGTTGTTGACCGCCGTCGGCTTGCCGAACAGGCCGATCTCCACCGGGAACGGCGGCTTGTTGCGCGGCTCACCGCGCTTGCCCTCGATGGATTCGAAGAGTGCCGTTTCCTCGCCACAGATGTAGGCGCCGGCGCCGCGCCGCAGTTCGATGTCGAAGGCCCAGCCGGAACCGGCGACATCGTCGCCGAGCAGTTTCGCCTCGCGTGCCGAGTCGATCGCCCCGAGCAGACGCATCTCCGCGAGGGGATACTCGCCGCGAAGGTAGATGAAGCCGCGCGATGAGCCCGTCGCGAAGCCCTCGATCATCATGGCTTCGATGACCGCGAATGGATCGGCTTCGAGCAGCACGCGGTCCTTGAACGTGCCGGGCTCGGATTCGTCGGCGTTGCACACGACGTAATGCGGCTGGGCAGCCTGGCTCGCGACCGCGGCCCACTTGCGCCCGGTGGGGAACGCCGCGCCGCCGCGACCGACGAGTTTCGCGTCCGTGACCTCGCGGGTTGTCGCTTCGGCGCCCATGGCCATGGCGTTAGCCATGGCGCGGTAGCCGCCGTGGGCTCGGTAGTCAGCAAGGGATGTCGGATCAACCGAGCCGATCCGGGCAAGCAGTTGGAGCCCCGGACTCCCTGCCTGGGGAACGGAGGCCCGCACGGCGGTGATGTCCGTGGCGGGACTCGTCGCCCGCGATCCGGCCAGTGCAGCCTCGAGGGCCCCGACGATCCCGACCGCATCGATCGGCGCAAGCTCGGTTCGGATGGGTGACTCGCCGGCCACCGTCAGGAGCGCCGCCGGAGCGAGTTCGCATCGACCGAGACATGGGCTCCGCAGCCAGGTCATGGTTCCATCCCGGGCCGGTGCGCCAGCCGCACCCAACGACCGGGTCAGGTCGTCGCAAATGTCCTCGGCACCGGCCAGGCGGCAGGCGATGTCATCGCATACGTGTGCCGCTACCGAGGCTCTGGGCTGTGTTGCGAACAGGGCGTAGAACGTGGCGACGCCGTAAGCCTCGGCCGGCGGCACCGACAGGCGCTTGCAGACGTAGTTCAGGCCCGGCTGGGTAATCTGGCCCACGCGATCCTGAAGCGCGTGCAGGGCGGGGAGCAGGAGGTCTCGTCGACCGCGCGCCGCGTGGCCGCCGCGCGCCACGTGCCCGTCGAGGTCGGAATCTCGGTCGCCGCCGGACCAGCCGGATTCCGCGGGACCGATCACCGCATCCACGGCGGCTCGCTCAGCCGGCAGGGCGAGGGGTCCGATGACGTGGAGATCCATTGAGATCGAGTGTAGCCTCGGGTGCGATCGCGCGCGGCGTTTGCCCCGGGAATCGAACGACCCCCGGACAAGCCGGGGGTCGACGGGCTGAAAGCCTGGCAGTTATGCCGGACTAGCCAGCCTGGACGTTCGTAGCACGCGGG
>JAYWFP010000060.1:0-6080 GCA_043778745.1 Chloroflexota bacterium | reverse complement strand
GCGTGGTCGCGGCCGCCGTCGCCGAGCGCGACGGGGCTGGTCCCGTTCTTGCCGACCTCGGGCCACACGATCCTGGTGGCACGCGCTCCTTCGACCCGTCCGGATGCGACCTGCGCGTTGGTGACGCCCTGGCGCTTCTCCCGGATATCGGTGACGCCACGATCGATTTCGTGGCGTCGGATCCGCCGTACAACATCCAACTGCCGATGACCATGGCGGGTGGAACGCTCGCCACCGCACACGCGAATCGGCGAACGGCCTACGCGATGGTCACGGACGATCCCGCGGACCTTGCGAACCTGACGGACTACGCGGCCTTTCTCGACCGAATGACCGACGTCATCGGCCAGCTCCATCGGGTCCTCCGTCCCGGCGGGTACGCAGCCCTTATCGTCCGTGACGCGTACCAGGGCGGCCGATACGTATTCACCGGTTCAGACCTGGCAACACGGGCCGAATCAGTCGGCTTTGTCTCCAAGGGGGACATCATCTGGTATCAGGCAGGGACCCGGCTACGGCCCTACGGATACCCGTCGGGGTTCGTCCCGAACATCGTCCACCAGCACATCCTCATCCTTCGCAAGGACGCGGAGAAACGACCGGGAGGTACGCGCCGCGTACCGGGAGGTAGGCGCCGCGTTCTCTCCTGATTGCCGGGCACACCGTGGCCCCTGGCGCTCGATCCTGATCGGCGGGCTCACGCTGCGTTCGCTCCTGATCTTCGGGTTCACGCCCGGAGGCCTACTAAACGATCCGGCGCTGCATCCCGCGGGCGGTCAGGAGCGCGGCGAGGGCATTCTCGGCATCCGGCGGGTTCGCGAAATCGTCGGCTTCCCACGGTCGACGATCGGACCCGAGCGGCTCCGTGAGCGCCGTGCGATGGATCCAGCCCTGACGGCCGTCCGGGCAGATGATCCGGCAGAAGGTCCCGCTGCGGCCCTCGACCTGAAGCTCGTCGCCGGCCGCGACCTCGCCGATCTGCGCGGAGCGAAGTTCGTCCGGGCGATCAAGGAGCGCGGCAACGGTGTAGCGAACCTGTCGTCGTTCCACATCCACGGGGATCCCCGAGGCCTGCCGCGGGAAGATCATCGCCGGCCTGACGGGCGCCGGATCGCGGATCGGATCGGCCTTGCGGGCAACCAGGAGGGATGGGCGGCGCCAGCGGGGCATCATGTCCTCCGGGTCCGGGAATTCGGCCAGGTCGGAATCCGGCGCAACACCCGTTCCATTGGCAGCGTGTGCGTGAAGGACCTCATCGGGGGCCGGCGCCTCCTCGTCTCGGCGCTTCTTTGTGAACAACATGAAGGCCATCCAGGTCGAGACCGCGATCGTGGACACGAGGACCGCCGGTGTCGTCGGAATGTGGCCCGGACCCTGCAGTCCGAGGGCCGCGAGGCCGCCGTTGAAAGGCCCGCCGTAGGACGGAACGAACTTGGATGCAGAACCGGCACCGCGATCCGTGGTCGAATCGGTCCCGCCGCCCGGGCCGCCAGCGCCGACGGCGCCGCCGACGAGGCTGTCGTTGGTCCACGGAGTCCCACTATGGCCATCGGCCCCGGTCCGGAACCCCGTGACGCCGCCGAAGCTGTTGGTCCCTGTCGGCCCGCCCCATGACGTTCCGTACCAACCTCCAGTCGAGCCACTTCCGGATCCAGACTCCCCAGGCCCATCTTCCGTTGGTCGTCGCGGACCGGTTGCGGCGCCGCCGCCCGTATCGCTCGTGCCGCCGCCAGCGCCGGTGGCGCCGGTGGCCGAGCCTGACGACGTGCCCGCGCCTGACGACGTGCCCGCGCCGCTGCTGGAACCCGAGCCGCTGCCCGAGCCGCTGCCGGTGCCGCTGCCGCTGCCGGTCGATCCGCCGCCACCTGATGTCGGGGTGGAAGTGGGCCTGGGCGTTGGATATGGCGTGGGCGCCGGCGTTGGGTTCGGTGTCGGGTCGGGCTGACCAATCGTGACCGAACCGCCGTCGGCCGTGTCGACGAATTTCTCCGTGTCCTTTGCCTCGAACCGTACCGAGGCCGTGCCGACAGGCAGGGTCGTCGTGACGGTGAATACGGCACCCTGCTTCCAGTTCGTTTCAGTCGCGGTCATCGGGAAGGTCGACGAGCCCACAACGACCCGGACATAGTCCGGAGCCGATCCCTTGACGCTCCGGTACGTGACGCTGAAGGTGATCGCGGTCGCGGTCGTGCCCGTTCGCGGGCTGACGGATGGGTTCTCGAGTTTCGTCGGGCCGACGGCGGCGCCGAGCGTCGGGAGGACCAGCGCGAGGCAAAGCAGGGCGGCACCCATCATGGCGCCGACAAGTTGCAGGCTCAGCCGTGTCTGCCGATCGCGTACGCGCTGCATGCGGACTCCTCGCACGGGCTGGGCTGCCCGTCGTTGCCAGGAGTCTCGCCGGAACAGGTTGCGATGGCTATGGTACGGCTGTCTCAGGCGCCAATGGCCCCTTTGCCCGCGAGCCGCCGGGGCAACGGGCTCGGAACCGGGCCGGGAGCCCGGGAACTGCGCGGTGTTGGATCGCCCGGGCGCACCATTCCACGCTCGGTGTCGCTGGGGGTCAGCCTTCGGTCACCCCTGGGAATGGCCCGAAGGTGTCATGGTCATTGGGCGACCGACCGTCGAGGATTGAGGTCATGCAGGTGATCGCCTCCGAGCGCCCCGATGTTGGTCGTCCAGGTCTCTGGGCGATCATTCGCGCTCTCATCATGGGGAGCATCTTTCTTCTCGGGGCCAGCTTCCTCGCCTACACCGTCTTTGGGACGGGCCTCCTGGGCGCCTTCACCCCCTCCGGCAGGGCCACGTCCACACAAGTCGCGATCGGGGCCATGGTCTGGGCGTTCGGCCTGATCGCGCCAGCCGCCTTCGGCATCCTCGGGGTCGTCCGGGTCAGCTCGGCGCTCGGATCGATGTCGGACCGGCGCGTTCAATCCACGCCGGCATACAGCGCCCGACTGGCGCTCGGAACCGACCATGCCGTTGCGACGCGTGTTCCCCTGCCGGATGGCAGCCGGATCATCCCGGAGATCGTCATCGGTCCGTTTGGAGCCGCCGTCATCGAAGTCCTGCCCCCGGCGGGTGCGGTGATCTCGCGCGGCGCGCGCAGCTGGGAGGTCCGCGTCGCCGACGGACGAACGCACCTGATCGACCACCCGCTCGAACGCGCGTTCCGCGACGCGGACCGCGTGCGGGTCTGGTTCGGCGGTGACGATGCAGACCATGTGGTCAAGGTCTACGCCGCCGTCGTCGGGACGGATCCCAAGGTCCAGCGTACGTCCAACTGCGCCCTCATCACGCCCGATCAGGTAGGCCCCTGGCTGGCGTCACTGCCGGCCCAGCGCTCGTTCGACTCGGACCGCCGGGGACGTATCATCCGCATGGTGCAGGCCGTCGTCTGAGCCAGCGCGCGCCCGCAGTTTGCGGTATGCCATGGATCGAGGTCCCGTGCAGGGTCCGCTGGGGATGGTAGGGGAGCCTGGGCTCGAACCAGGGACCGGCCGTGTATAAGACGGCTGCTCTGACCAACTGAGCTACTCCCCCAGGCGATCGTACACCCGCCCTGACTCGGCCAACGGCCAGGCCTCAGCCTACGGGGAGCCCCGTCATCGGCGCTCCGCCCAGACCGTCCGTCATTCCTTGGACAGGTCCCTGTCCCGGCCACCGAGGATGCGGTTCGAAAGCACGCGGAGGCTGAACGGCGTCGATGTCAGCGCAGGCGGAGGCGCGGGAATGGCGCGCTCGGCCAGCGTTCGATCCCCATCAAGGATGGCGCGTTCCTCGTCGGTCATGGCCACAACGAGCGGCAGCGCATCAGGGTCGAATGGTCGTTCCGAGGATTGCACCAACACGACCGGTCGGGCATAGGCCGGTCCACCAACCAGCTTCGGGAGGGCGACGTGGCGGGTCTCTTCCATGGTCACGTTCGGTCTCTGCTCCCTCCCCGACGGCATTCGCACCGTGTTGTACCTCACCTTAGCGTTCGAGGTGCGACGACGCCGAACGCGGCCGGCAATTCCGTTGCGTCAAGTCAACAGTGGTCGCAGGATCTGGATGATGACCACAAGGACGAGATAGGCAATCGGGACGGATGCGAAGAAGCCGAGGGCACCGCTCCAGGCTGTCCGCCGCGTGCCGGTCCCGGATCCGCGTGGGCGCGGCACGATGAGGTAGGTGATCGCGGTCCCGACGATCAGCACGAGGATCACGTCCAGCACCGCAAAGAATATCCGCAGGTCGCCCCCCGGGAGCTGGGCCCCCCGGGTCAACGCGACGTCATAGGCGAGATAGGCTAGCCCGAGGACCCCGGCAACGGCGAGATTGGCCCCAACGGCGCGGACGATGGGACGCGGGGCGTTGCGAAACTGACGCCATCGAATGTCCAGCCACGATCGTCGTGGCGGTCGAGCGGTCACGCCTGGCCGAACATGGCCAGGGTCCGGCGCGGAGGCAGGGATTCCGGGCCGTGCACCGCGAGCAGTCGCACGCCGTCGAGCACGCGCTCGAGCTCCTCCTCGGTATTGAAGAAGCCGACGCTCAGGCGTATGGCATCGAGCGACACGATCGTCCGGGCGATCACCGACGTCCGAAGCGTCAGTTCCTCCAGCCCGGCCTCGGCCGACCAGGCCCGGATCCGGAACGTGACAAGCGTGCCCATCTGATGGCGCGGCGTCAGCAGCTCGACGCCGTCGATCTCGGCGAGCTGATCCGCGGCTCGAAGCGCGAGTCGAGCGCCGCGGCCATGGACGTAGTCGAGACCGACGTACATCGAGAGCCAGCTGACCGCCCGGGCGAAACCGGCGATCGAGGGTCGATGGAAGCCCGTACCCTCGAAGCGCCGGGCGTCGCCATGCCAGATGGCGCTGCCGCGGGAGTCGGATGCCTCGAGGGCGAAGTGGCCGGCAAAGGATGGCCGCATCCGGTCGATGGCGGCGGGGTCAACCCAGAGGGCGCCCATGCCCTCGGGTCCGAGGAGCCACTTCTGGGCAGGGACCGCGTAGGCATCCACGCCCAGATCAGCCACCGAAATCGGGATTGCGCCCGCCGCCTGGGCGCCGTCGACGACGACGAGGGCACCGCGATCATGGGCAAGCTCGGCGATCCGGGCAATCGGCAGGACTGCCCCGGTCGACCACAGCACGTGGGAAATCGACAGGAGGCGAGTTCCGGGGACGATGGCACGATCCAGCGCCGCGATCGTGACGCTGTCATCGGATCCGTCGCCGATATCCGCGAATCGAATGTCGACCCCGATCCGATCGCGCAAGGCATAGAGCGCACCCACCCCACCCGCATGCTCGTGCGTGGTCGTGACCGCCACGTCGCCTGCGTTCCAGTCCAGGGCCCAGACCGCGTGGTTCATACCGTCGGTGGCAGCATGCGTGAGGCCCACCGACCCGAGGCTCGCGCCGAGGACCGCGGCGACGCCGGCTCGCGCCTCGTTCATGCGCTCGAGTCCTTCGAGGTAGTAGTCGAAGTGGCTGCGCCCGATGGTCCGCTCGTAGTCCGCGAGCTCTGACATCACCGCGCCTACCTCGGCCGGAATGGGGCCGGCGCTTCCGGTATTCATCTGGATCGCTGCCGCCAGCGACGGCATTGCGGCGCGCACCGCCGCCAACTTGTCCGCGTCGGCCATGAAGGGGGAGACCACGGCCGTATGATACCGGCCATGCCCCACCGTACAGGCACCTGCGAGCGGAGCAGCACGTGACCGGATTCGCGCGACCGGAACTCATCACCACGCCCGATTGGCTGTCCGAACAGCTCGGCCGCCCGGACCTGCGGATCCTCGACGTTCGATGGCGACCCGATGGCACCGGGTCCACGGTCTTTGCCGTGGGGCACATCCCGGGAGCCGTCCACATCGATTGGCGAACGGACCTGATCGAGCCAGCCGAGGACGGCGCGCCCGGTCTCCGCCTGGCCGGGCCCGACCAGGTTGCCGATGCCCTGGGGCGCGTTGGGATCGGCGATGGCACGAGCCTCGTGATCTACGACGACACGGTCGGGCTGTATGCGGCTCGCGTCTGGTGGAGCCTGCGCGTCTACGGCTACGAGTCGGCTCGGATCCTCGACGGCGGGAT
>JAYWFP010000059.1:0-2511 GCA_043778745.1 Chloroflexota bacterium | reverse complement strand
TCGACGATGACGGCGAGATGCGCCTCGATTCACTCCATCCGGGAGCCACCCTTGCCGAGATCCGCGCCACGATCGGATGGGAGCCGCGGATTGCTCTGGACCTCGTGACCACGGCCGCTCCAACGAGCGTGGAGCTCCAGCTGATCCGCGAGGAGCTCGATCCGAGCGGGGCGTACACCGGCTAGGTCAGGCCACGCCCGCGGATCAGCCGCGTGGGGCGTCCGTGACGGTCAGGTGGGTTCGGCGGACGCTCGCGCTCGCACGACGACGACCGGACACGGGGCGTTGTGGACCACATGGTCTGACACGCTGCCGAGGAAGAATCTGCCGACCGATCCGCGGCCGTGGCTGCCCACCACGACGAAATCGACGTGCTCGCTCCTGGCGGCATCAACGATCGATTCACCCGGTTCGCCTTCCCAGATCAGGAAGGTCACCCGCACGCCGGCGGCACGTCCCCGTGAGACCAGCTCCTGCGCGGCGGCCTCGCGCCCGGTCCGGACCTGATCGACGCGGATCCCGAATCGCCCGCCGGGCAGACGGAGGGAGCGCGGGTCGATCACCGACACGATCAGCAACTCGGCCTTCAGCCCGCGGGCCAGGTCGAGTGCCTGGAGGCTTGCATCCTCCGATGCGGGTGAGAGATCGGTGGCCAGCAGAATGCGCTTCAGGCCAGGAACGGGGAGCTGATCAGGTGCCGACTGGGCCATGCCGGTCAGGTCGTCCGGATCTTGCACGTCAGCGCCGTCGATCCGGCGGCACTCGCCGCGGCCAGGACGGCCGTGGTCCCGGATTCCTTCTGGATTGCAGACGATGCTGGATCCTGAACCACGAGCGCCGTCACCATCCCGTACATGCCGTCCGCGCCCTCGGCGTGCTGGAGGATGTGGCAGTGGAACGCCCACGCACCGGGCTCGGTGCAGTCGATGACCACGTCCCAGCGTTCGCCGGGGTTCACCCCGAGGGTGTCGCACTTGAAAGCGGCCGTTCCGAGTTCGTGGCCGTCCCGGGCAACCACTTGCATCGGCATCCCGTGGAGGTGCCACGGATGCATCATGTTGCCCTCGTTCATGAACCGGATGAGGATCTTGTCCCCCAGCTTGGCCACGATGGGCTGCGTCGCCGGGAAGCCGCGGCCGTTGATCGTGAAGCCGCCGAGGGAGTCGTTGCTGATCCAGACGATGTCCTGGCTGACCCCATAACGGCGCTCTGCGCGCATCGCGGGGTCCTTCGGATGGACGATGAACGCCCCGAGGAGCCCGCGCCCGACCTGATCGGTGGCGTTGTGGTGCGAGTGGTACATATGCGACCCGCTCGGATCAGCGGTGAACTCATAGGCGAATGAGTCGCCCGGCAGGATCGGGTCCTGGGTGATGTGCGGGACGCCGTCCATGTTGTTCGGGACGCGCTGCCCGTGGAAATGGATACCGGTGGACTCGCGCATGTTGTTCTTGAAGACGGCGCGGATCCGGTCCCCTTCGATCACATCGATCCGCGGACCCGGCCACGTCCCATTGAATCCGAGACCTTCGAGTGGCGCCTTCTTCGCGTCGATCCGGTGCTGGATCTCGTCGATCGTCAGGTTGAAGACCTTCACCCCGCCATCGATCACCGGATCGCCGTACGGCTGGTTGCCGAGTCCTTCGACCTGGCCGGCTTCGCCACCGAGGAATCGCTGCACGACTTCGAGGGCATTGGCGTCATGTCCGGCGTAATCCGGCGATCCACTCGGCATCACGTGGCCTGGATCCGTGCTCGGTGCGGTTGTCGGAGCCGCAGGTGTCCGTCCGGCGCCACCTTCTGGCGGCGTCGTCGGACCGTAGGTCCATCCCGCGGCCTGGTTCGATGGAGCGCAGGCGGCCACAACGGCGGCCACGAGGCCACCGCCGGTGATGGTGGCCGCACGCAGGAACCCTCGGCGGCTCAGGGCAGGGGAGGATGGGACGGGAGCGGGGACGACATCAGTAGGCATGGGTGCATCTTGGTTATCAAGCCATCGACCCGGAAGTGACACCTGGCCCAAAGCAACGGGCCGATGGTCCCGCGTGTCACGGGCCACCGCGGCGCCGTGGCGCGACACCCCCCCAAGTGGCGCGGCACCGGCGCCGCGCCGGCTCCCCGGCCCAGGCGGCCCCGGCGCCGGCCCGCGTCTGGCCCGGCCGGTCCCCGAGCGAGCCTCCCGGAAGGCGGCTCGTTGGGCTGCTAGGCTCACGCGGTGTCCGACCCAATGCCCCGACGGTTGCCGACCGAATTATCCGAAGCGGATACGGACCTCCTGGCCGCCATCGATGCCCTCGAGGTTGGCACTCGCGCGATCGCCGGTGAACTGGACCTCGATCGCGTCCTTCAACTGATCGTCGACAGTGTCCGGGAGCTCGTCCACGCGAGATATGCGGCGCTCGGAATCGTGGATGGCCGTGGTGGCATCGAGCGGTTCATCACGAGCGGCATCACAGCCGCCGAGCGCACCGCCATCGGTCCGCCGCCGCGAGGGCGTGGCCTGCTCGGACT
>JAYWFP010000058.1:0-2514 GCA_043778745.1 Chloroflexota bacterium | reverse complement strand
CTAACGACCGAGCGCCACGAACTGTTGCATCGGCGATCTCACATGCGGAAGACGCCGAACCTCGTCTCGGGAATCGGCGCGTGGACGGCGGCCTCGATACCCATCGAGAGGACGCGCCTGGTGTCGAGCGGGTCGATGATGCCGTCGTCCCACAGACGAGCCGTGGCGTAGTACGGGTTGCCTTCCCGCTCGTAGGCCTCGAGGATCGGTGCCTCGAAGGCATCGCGCGCGGCGTCATCGGCGAGGTCGGAACGAACCGTAGACAGGACGCGCGCGGCCTGTGGGCCACCCATGACCGAGATCCGGGCGTTCGGCCAGGTCCACAGGAACCGCGGCGAGTAGGCACGGCCCGCCATGGCGTAGTTGCCCGCCCCGAAGCTCCCGCCGATGAGGATTGTGAACTTGGGCACCGCGGCGCTCGCGACTGCCGTCACCAGCTTCGCCCCGTCCTTGGCGATCCCCCCAGCCTCGTACTCCCGCCCGACCATGAACCCCGTGATGTTCTGGAGGAATACCAGCGGGATCTTGCGCTGGCAGGCCAACTCGATGAAGTGGGCGCCCTTGAGGGCCGATTGGCTGAACAGGATCCCGTCGTTGGCGAGGATCGCCACCGGCCAGCCGTCGACGTGGGCGAACCCCGTCACGAGCGTCTCGCCGTAAAGCGGCTTGAATTCGTGGAAGCGTGAGCCATCGACGAGTCGGGCGATGAGCTCGCGGACCGGTACAGGCCGGCGCGGGTCCGCCGAGACACCCGCGTAGAGATGGGCACCGCCGCCGGCGCCCAACGGATCGACGGCCGGCGGTTCGGGCACTCGCCGGTCCCATGGCGTTGCGGGCGCCTTTCGCTCGAGGTGGCGGACGATCGAGCGGCCCAGGGCCAGGGCGTGCTCGTCGTCGAGCGCCTCGTGATCGGCGACGCCCGACCGTCTCGTGTGGACCTCCGCCCCGCCAAGCGTTTCGGCATCGACGTCCTCGCCGGTGGCTGCCTTCACGAGGGGCGGCCCGCCGAGGAAGATGGTGCCGGTGCCCTTCACGATCACGGTCTCATCGCTCATCGCGGGGACGTAGGCACCGCCGGCGGTCGACGAACCCATCACCAACGCGACCTGCGGGATCCCCTCGGAACTCATCCTGGCCTGGTTGTAGAAGATCCGCCCGAAGTGCTCCCGATCCGGAAAGACGTCGGCCTGGAGCGGCAGGAACGCGCCGCCGCTATCGACGAGGTAGACGCACGGCAGCCGGTTCTCGAGCGCGATCTCCTGGGCACGGAGGTGCTTCTTGACGGTCATCGGGTAGTAGGTGCCGCCCTTGACCGTCGCGTCGTTGGCGACGATCACGCAGAGCGTGCCCTCGATCCGCCCGATCCCGGTCACGATGCCGGCGCTCGGGGCATCGTCGTCGTACATGCCGTTCGCCGCCAGCGCACTCAGCTCCAGGAAGGGTGCCCCGGGGTCCAGGATCCGATCGATCCGCTCACGAACGAGGATCTTCCCGCGCTCTTGGTGGCGGGCGATGGATCGATCGTCGCCGCCTGCGCCCCGGGCCGTCACGGCGGCCGTGCCCGCTCGAAGATCTGCGACGAGCGCCGACATCGCCTCGGCGTTGGCGCGCACCTCGGGGCTTGCGGGATCGAGGCGGCTGCGCAGGACGGCCATGCGCCTGAGTGTAGGGCGTCAGGCTTGACCGCTGGCTTGGACCAGCAGATGATGTTTATGTCATCAGGAGGCTACTCAATGGGAATGGCGTCACGGATGCTCCGGCACGCGAGACGGTCGGCCGGATTGACGCAGCGGGCCCTCGCCGCGAAGACCGGCGTCCCACAGGAGACGATCGCCCGGATCGAGTCCGGCCGGGCGGACCCCCGGGTCGCCACGCTCGACCGCCTCCTTGCGGGCTGCGAGTTCGGGCTCGAGCACATGCCCCGCCTCGGGCTCGGTATCGACCGGGCGCAGATCCGGGAGCGCCTGGCGCTCAGCCCGGGTGAGCGGCTGGTGAGGGCGATCGAGGAAGATCGGCTGATGCTCGAATTCCGTTCGAATCTCAAACGCGTAGCCAAATGACCGAGAGTCCGCGCTTTCAGCCGCGCGAGCTGCTCGACCGGCTGACCGGAGCCGGGGTCCGTTTTGTCGTGATCGGTGGTCTCGCAGCGCAGGCCCATGGATCGCCGTCGGCCACGTTCGATCTCGCCGTGGTGCCGTCATGGGACGGCGATAACCTCGCCCGGCTCGAGACGGTCCTCCGCGACATCCAGGCGATCCGCCATGGGCTCCCTCCGGACGGTCCGCCGATGCCACCGCTGGACGCGCGCACGCTGCGTGCGACTTCGCTGCTCACGCTCAACACGTCGTTCGGACGTCTCGATCTCCTGGCCAACGCGGATCCGGGCCTCGACTTTGAGGCGCTGATGCGATCCGCCGAGCTGCGCGATCTGTTCGGCACGCGGATCCGTATCGCATCGCTGGACGATCTCATCACGATGAAGCGGGCGGCTGGGCGGCCCAAGGACCGCGTCGA
>JAYWFP010000057.1:0-2515 GCA_043778745.1 Chloroflexota bacterium | reverse complement strand
ACAGCAGCGTTCCGCCGAGGGCGATGCGTAAGACCGGGTTCGGATTCGCATCCGGGAAGCGACTGATGGCCTCGACCTGATCGCCCGTCAGCGCCGTTGCCTCGGGCGTTCCGGGGCCACCCGATCGATCTGTCGGGGTCGAACGCTTCGGCTCCCGGGGAGGCCGTTCCATCGGTCCATGGTATGGGTGCGGGCAACCCATGGCGGCTCCACGGCGGGCGCTGGCGCTGGGAGTCGCATGGACGAGGTCCCGCGGCACACCGGGGCGAGCGGTCAGAGGGCTGGCGTCGGCACCTTCCCTGATCGCGCACGAAGGATCGCCCGGAGCGCCAGCACCGCGGCGCCGAGCAGGGCGATGGCCGCGACAACGTTGAGGATTGTCGCGAACCCGGTCTCGTCGACGAACTGCGTGTAGAGCAGCAGGACGCCATACGCCACGATGATGACGCTGAAGATCGCAAGTGCCCAGCGAATGCCCGACCCGATGCCAAGCAGGACCATCACGATGCCAAGCAGCCCGAAGCCAAGTCCGCCGATCGCGAGAATCAGCCGAACGCCGCCGAGGGTGATCGCATCGAGAAACGACAACCCGAACAGCATGACCGCGGTCAGCAGCCCGATGCCGGCACGCAGCGATTCGATTTCCCCAAGGCGCCCGAACTGCTGCGCCCCGATCCGGGTGACGGCCCAGCGGATTCCGTCCACGAGCAGGAAGCCGCCGAATACCAGACCGGCGAACAGTTCGGCCCGCCCAGAATCAAGGAGCATGAACACCCCGAGGGCGGCAAGCATCGCGGCCCCGACGATCTGGAGCGGCCAGCTCGCATTCCAGATGCCGCTGGAGATGCCTGCCTTCTGCTCACTCATCGCCGCTCCTCGTTTGCCGCTGGGTCGTTGGGGCATCGTACGCCCGCCGTGTGGCCGGACGACGACGGACCCCCCGGCGTCCACGGCCTCGCCGCTGCGCCATGAGGCGCTCCGGCGCGCCACGGTGCTCGGCCTCGTTGACGCGCTCCGGCGCCCCATTCGGCCCGGCCCGGTTGACACCAACTGCGACTCAGTATCAATATTGGTCCGGCGATGCCACCCTCATGGTTCCTGATCATCCGGCTACCCGCTCTGGTGCTGGCAGCAAGTGCCATGGCCGCGTGCGCCGGGCCTTCGGGCTCGTCCGGATCGACAAATGGCGATGACGGGCGTACTCAGGTCGTGACCACGTCCAGCGTGTTCGCGGATATGGCTCGGAACGTGGGAGGGGACCGCGTGACCGTCACGAGCCTCGTCCCCAAGGGCCTCGATGTCCATACCTATCAGGTCACGCCGGCGGATCTCCGGGCCGTGGCTTCAGCCGATCTGTTCGTGATGAATGGGCTTGGGCTCGATGACTGGCTCGAGAAGACGATTCGATCGGCCGGGAACGACGTTCCGCTCCTAAAATTGGGGGTCGACCTGCCGGGGGCTGGTCTCCTTCCGGGCGATACGCCAGAGACACAGAATCCGCACCTCTGGATGGATGTCTCGAACGCAATCCTGTACGCGAACCGGATCGCGGATGCCCTGAGGACTGCAGATCCGACTCATGCCTCCGAAATCGCCGCCACAACGGGGGCGTACGAGCTGCGCCTGACCGACCTCGACGGCTGGGTGCGGGACCAGATCGCTACCATCCCGGAGGCCGATCGCCGGTTTGTACTGTTCCACGACGCGCTGCCCTACTTCGCTCGCGCGTATGGGCTCACGATCGTCGGGGTCGCGGTCGAGGCACCCGGCCAGGACCCGAGTGCCGGCGAGATCGCCGCGCTCATCGATCGGATCCGGGAAACCGGCGTGAAGGCGATCTTCAGCGAGGCGCAGTTCCCGACGGCCCTCGTCGACCAGATCGCGCGCGAGACGGGGGCGACGGTCGTGGCCAACCTCTATGACGACACGCTCGGCGACGATCCGGTCACGTCGTATGAGGCCCTGATTCGCTGGGATGTCGAGCAGCTCGTGACGGCCCTGCGATGACGGGTGGGCCGATGACGGGTGGGCCGATGGCGGTGGCCGTCGCGGAGAGCATTCGCCTGGTCGACGTGTCCGTCGGTTATGACGAGCGGGCCGTCCTCGAGCATGTCGACCTCGCTCTCGAGGTCGGCGCCCTGACTGCCGTCGTCGGGCCGAACGGTGGCGGCAAGAGCACGCTCCTGAAGCTCATCGCGGGACTGCTGAAGCCGTGGACCGGCTCGGTGACGGTCCTCGGCGATACCCCCGGAGCGCACGCGAGATCCGTGGCCTACGTCCCGCAGGCCGAATCCGTGGACTGGGGTTTTCCGGTCTGCGCTGCCGACGTGGTGATGATGGGTCGGTACCCCCGCCTCGGACCGCTCCGTCGGCCGGGTACGGCGGACCATGCCGCAGTTGCCGGCGCGCTCGACCAGGTCGGGATGGCCCCGTTCGCGCGCCGCCAGATCGGCGCCCTGTCGGGCGGCCAGCGCCGGCGTGTGTTCCTCGCCCGGGCGCTGGCGTCGGAACCCCA
>JAYWFP010000056.1:0-6102 GCA_043778745.1 Chloroflexota bacterium | reverse complement strand
TGACGATCGCTATGGCGAGGACGGCCGCTCCGGCACCGGCGACCAGTCGCGACCGGGCGGCACTGCGAAGGGCCGGCAGGGCCAGGAGATACGCGGGGCTGGTGAGCAGGATGCTCATCCCGACATCCCGTGGCAGCGCAAGCGGGCAGGTCACGTCGAAGAGGCCGCGGACTGCGTTGGGATCAGCACACAGGATCGCTCCGGGGCCCAGCCCGCTGGGAATTCGCTCGGGCAGGATGGCCGGCAAGCCGAACAGCATCAACCCAAGGTTCTGAGGGAGATAGCGGATGTCCTCGATGCTCCACGCCGGGTGATATCCGAGGGCGCCGTACCCGTTCGCCTCGAGCCGGTACAGGTACTCGTAGCCGGGATGGAAGAGGTGGCCGGTAGTGACCTGGTTATAGGCGAGCAGCAGTCCGATGGGGATGATCGCTCCAAGTCCGGCCGAAATCGCCCGCCGGGCCGCACTCCCCCCGCTCCCGACGAACACGAAGAAGGGAGCGCCGAACACGATCGTCAGACGCGCCGTGCAGGCGATGCCGAACAGCAGGCCCGCAGCGAACTGGCGGCGGTCGATCAACGAGCGCGGGTCGAACGGTCGGTGGCGGACCTCGTCGAACGCGTGCACTGCGGCGGCAATCAGGCGATTCGCCCCCGCGGCGGCGATCGCCGCGACGGTTCCGTCCGTATCGTCGTCCTCGGTGTCCTCGACCTCGGTCAGCGCCGGATCCCCGCCCAGGGCGACGCCGACGGCAAGGAAGGCAAAGCCCACCGCGACCACGTGGGCAAAGAACCAGGTGGTCCCCAGTTCGGCTGCGTACCAGAAGACCGTGCCGAAGGCGAAGAAGATCGACACGGCCAGGCGCACCGGCCGTCCAACGGGCAGGCGGCCGAGCGCCCACCAGCACAGCCCGACATCGATTGCCCCAAGGATCACCGAGACCGCGCGATGATCGGTGGCCAGTCCGAAGATCGCCACCACCGGCAGCAGCACGATCGCCGGGAGGGGAGGGAACGGCAGGAGAGCGAATCCCGTCTGACGACCCAAGGCGTCGAGAACCGGGAAGACATCCTGGAAGTAGTCATTGCCCGGAACGGGCCACGGAATGGCGGCCCGGCCATCAAGGAAGGCCAGCGCCTGCCAGACGAAGTGGTTGTAATAGCGAACCGACCCAGGCAGCCAGTAGGCCGCCAGCGCAACACCGATGAGCACGCCGCCGATGAACACGGACGGCAGGAGATCGAGCCAATGCGGAACGGATTGGGGACGACCGGCCACGGCCTGACCCTGTGCTACGCTGCCACCCACCTCATCGCTCGCGCAGGAGGCCGATCCGGTTGACAGGCCCCGTGTCGGGTGAGCCCGTGGGTGAGGTTGGGGCGCATGGCGGGACGCGGGACGGCGTCAGCAGCATCCTTACCCTCCTCGCACTGGGACTCATCTTCCGCGTCATCATCGCATACCTCCTGCCCGGATCCGGCTTCAAGAACGACATCGAGGCCTTCCAGTACTGGGCATCCAACCTCGCGTCGGAAGGCCTCCACGGGTTCTATTCGCGCGACTTCTTCCATGACTACACCCCCGGGTACCTGTACGTGCTCTGGATCGTCGGGCTGGTTGGTCAGGCAGTCGGTGGAATCGGGGACCTGATCAAGGTCCCGCCCATCCTCGCGGACCTTGGGCTCGCGTACCTCGTCTGGTCGATGACCCTGGAACTCGGCGGAAGCCGCCGGGCTGCCCGCGTGGGCGCGGTCATCGTGGTCGTCAATCCGATCACCTGGTTCGATAGCGTGGTGTGGGCGCAGGTGGACTCCGTCGGCCTCGTGTTCCTGCTCCTCGGACTCCGCGAGTTGTGGCGGGACCGACCGGAACGATCGGCGATCCTCACGGTCGTCGCGGCCCTCATCAAGCCTCAGCTGGGCATCCTGGTCCCGATCGTGGCCGCCGTCACGATCCGGCGAGCCCTCTGGCCGAAGGGTGGCCATGGGGGCGAAGGCCCTCCGGCGCGGCGACGCACGACCACGCGCTGGGAGGCCAATATCAGGGGCCCGGTTCGCATTGCGACGACCGGTCTCGTCGGCCTCGGAACGGCGGTTGCGCTGTCCCTGCCGTTCGGTCTGTCGATGCCCGGGCTCATCGAGCAGATCTTCAAGACCGCGGGCGGCTACCCGTACCTGTCCGTGAACGCCTGGAATCCGTGGGCGCTGGTGACGTTCGATGGCAACGGCATTGCCGCGAACTCGGCGTGGGTATGCGACATGATGGCCCCCGCCTGCGGCCGCGCGCTTTCGGTCGGCGCGATCCCTGCCGTTGTCGTCGGGACGTTGCTGACACTGATCGCGTTCTTCGTGATCAGCGTGCTCGTGGCTCGGCGCCCGGATCGCCAGACGATGCTCGTGGGGGTCGCCGCCCTGGCAATCGTCTTCTTCGTCGTCCCCACCCGTGTCCACGAGCGCTACCTGTTCCCGCTCGTGGCGCTCGGTGCGATCCTCGCCGCCGTGTCGTGGCGCTGGCGGATCGCCTATGTCCTGTCCGGCCTGGCGACGTTCGCGAACATGTACTTCGTCCTGACCACGCTCTACCCGAACAACCCGAGCATCGACGACTGGCTGGGCACCGGCAAGGCCCTCGGATCCTTCCAGGTGGTCGCGATCGCCGCGGTTGTCCAGGCGGTTGTCCTGGTGTTTGCCTTCCTGCAGTTCCGAGCCGGGGCGGCGAGCCGTCTGGCCTTCGAAGTGTCCGCGAGTGGAGGCGGCTCCGACGAGGGCGACTTCGATGCGGAGCGTGCGGACCGTCTCGCCGCCGCGGATGCGGGCAGCGCGTCAGCTGGTTTTGCATTCGATCGTCACGCCCCACAGCCTGGCGGCGCTCACCTGGACCCGGCCGCGGACCTGGCCGCCGTCGGATCTCACGCCACGCTGCCAACCCTTGAGCCCGAGCCCGAGCCCCAGCCCGGGCCCGATCCGTATCCCAGCTGGGATGAGCGCCCGTCGTCGGGCGAGATCGGCCTGTTCCGGTGGTTCCGGCATCGACTGAACGAACGACCCATTCGCCGAGATCGGTCGTCCGAGCTGCACGGCGAATCCGGCGGCCGGGTGGACAAACTCGACATCTGGATGATGGCAGTGCTCGCGATGACCCTGCTGACGGTCCGCGTCTGGCGCCTCGGCGAGCCGTATCAGATGCACTTCGACGAGGTCTATCACCCGCGCACGGCGGTCGAATTCCTCCAGGACTGGCGATACGGGATCTCGCACGACATCTACGAATGGACCCACCCGCATCTCGCCAAGTACGCCATGGCCGGCGGGATCGTGGCCTGGGGCAACGACCGTACGACAGCCACGAGCGATCTCGGCGTACCGATCACGGCCGCAGTCGTCGAACCGCGCTGGGACGAGCGGACGACCGCGACCCAGCGGGCCGGGGATCGCCTGTGGCTGATCACAGGTGGTTCCGTCCGCGCCTATGACCTCGCAACCCGGTCCCTCATCGTCGAGGTCGCCGTCCCCGGGGCGCAGACGCTCGCGATCGATCGAGTCGCACACCGGCTTCTCGTCGGTACGACCGATGGCGCGATCCGGGCCGTCGATACCGCATTCCTCGACGTTGCGCGGCAGGCCGGCTCCAAGCCCGATGCCGGCTCGGTCGTCTCCACGCCGCTCGCAAAGCTCGATGCCGCCATCCAATTCCTCGTCGTGACGCCGGACGGCGGCACGATCGTCGCAGTCACCGCGTCCGCGGCAGGCGCGAACCCAGGTTCCGACGTCATAGTGCTCGATGCTGGATCCGGGTCCGAGGTTGGTCGAGTTGCCACCGGCGTGGTCGCGGCGATCGCGGAGGCCGGCACCGGTTCCGTCGCCCTGGCCGTCCCGGCAGGCGTTGCCTTCCTGGACACCGCCTCGGCCGCCATCACCAGCACGGTCCAGCTGTCCGGGGTGCCGATGGGCATGGCCTTCACGACCAACCTCGACAAGGACCGCCTCTACGTTTCGTACCTGGCCGACGACGGCCCCCACGTTGCCACCGTCAACGCCCCGGGAACCGGCGGTACGCCGTCGCTCGACACGACCTTCGTCCTGCCCGGCTCGGATGCCGGTTGGGTTGCCTACGACCTCGCAACCCAGATGGTCCACGTGCTCGGAAGTCGACCGGAATCGGGCGAGCCGACGGTCTACGTGGTCGAACCGCACTCACGGGCGGTCTATGCGGATGCTGCCCTGCCATTCAGTCCCGCGGCCCTGGTCCTCGATGCCAATCAGCGCTATCCGTCCTCCGACCGGGAACAACTGCTCGCCCTCTCGGCCTCGGGGTCGATCGCCTCGGTCGATGTCGGCCATCACGCGTACGCGTGGCGTCTTCCCGGGGTCCTGGCCGGGATCGGTATGGCAGTGCTTCTCTACCTCCTGGCCCGGATCCTGTTCCGCCGGCGTGACGTAGCGATGATCCTCGGCTTCCTGATCGCGGTCGATGGGATGCTCTTTGCGCAGAGCCGGATCGGCATGAACGATTCGTATGTTGGGCTGGGCATCGTGACGGCCTACGTGCTGTTCGCAACGATCTGGAAATCGGGGGCATCCCGCTGGCGATGGCTCGCGTTCTGGCTGGCCATGCCGGCCATCGGCATCGCGCTCGGGTTCGCGCTGGCCGCAAAATGGGTCGCGATTTATGCGATCGGCGCCCTCGGGGTGCTCATACTCGCGCGCAGCGCCCTCGGTCGGCTCCTGCTCATCGGCGCTCTCGTCCTGGCGACGACGGCCCTCGGCTATCTCGGGCTGTCCGTACCGGTCGGCGAATCCGGCGGCAACTACCTGTTCATCAGCCTGATGATCGCGCTGACCCTCGTCGCGTCGACTGCGGTCGTGCTGCATCCGATTGCCTGGTCCGATGAGGAGGAGCGGCTCCTGGTATGGGGCCCTGCCGCGATCGGCGCTGCGGCCCTGGCCGTTGCCATTGCCGTCGGGGCGGCCGGACACGAGTTCGTGTTCGGTCCGATCAAGCTGACGCCGATCGAGGCCGCATTCGGCCTTGTCGCGCTGAGTGGCGCCACATACACCCTCGTGGTGCTGATCGGCCGAATCGGCTTCGGTCCGAAGGCCGTCGCTCCGTCTCCGGGCGATCCGGCGCGCTTCCTCCCCACCGCGGTCGCCGCACCCGAGGGCTGGCTGAGGCCGGGGGCCATGCTCGGGCTGCCGATGGTCTGGGTTGTGATCTGCCTCGTCGCCATCCCGCTCGGCCTCTACGTGGTCTCGTACATCCCGTGGGCGAACGTGGCGGATCACCGGATCCTGGCCGACTGGCCCGTGGGGCACCAGGGACAGACGCTCTGGGAACTGACCCAGGAGATGTACCGCTATCACAACAATCTGAGCTCGCCGCATGCCGCTTCGTCCCCGTGGTGGGCCTGGGCATTCGACTTCAAGCCCGTCTGGTTCTACCAGCAGAGCTTTGCCGGCGGGACGGCGGCCGCGATCTATGACGCGGGCAACCTCGTGGCCTGGTGGATCGCGATCCCCGGCATGGCCTTTGCCGTCTGGCAGGCGTTCGTCCGCCGCAGCCCGGCGCTCGCCTTGATCACCATCGGTTTTGCCTTTCAGTGGCTCGGCTGGTCGCGCATTGACCGGGCGGCGTTCCAATACCACTACTACACGAGCCTGCCCTTCCTGTTCCTGGCGCTCGCCTATTTCCTGGCCGAGGTGTGGCATGGCGCGTCACGTCGGACGTGGCTCCTGATCCGGCTCGCCGGGGCCGCGGCCGTTCTCGCCCCGACCACGCTCTGGCTGCTCCACCGCCCGCTGTGCGCCTTCGTCCGGGTCGACGCCGTCAACCCGGATTCCCGGGCCTGCCCAACGCTGATTCCCGACTTCCTGCTGAGTGGCCGGGCCACGGCCATCGCGCTCGTGGTCGGGGTCGGCGTGCTGATCCTGATCCGCCTCCTCCTGTCGCTCGCCGATGAATCCTCGGAGGACACCGTACCCCTGGGGACCCGGCTCCGGAACGCCGGGCTCGCGGCGCTCGGGGTGAGCCTCGGGTTCGTGGTGGCCTCGGCGTTCTTCGACGACACACCTATCGTCACCTCCACGAACATCCCGGTCGAGCCG
>JAYWFP010000055.1:0-2522 GCA_043778745.1 Chloroflexota bacterium | reverse complement strand
AGGCGGTCCCGGCCGTAGGTGAATGGGGCCTCCTGAGCGAGCCGTGGGTATTCGTGGTCAACCGCGACGGGATCGTCACCGCCTCGTTCGAGGGCGTCGTCGCGACCGACGAGATTCGCGCGGCCACCGAAGCCGTCAAGTAGCCCGGACGGGCGGCGGGTCCACAGCCGACGCGGGTTCAGGGCGGCGCCGGCGCCGGCCCGGGTGTCAGCTCGATTCGGGCGCTGTGGTCTCGGCCGAGGCGCGGGCATCCCCGATCCGGATTGCCCGCAGCGTCCGCCCGTCATCGCGATAGGTGACGACGATCGGTTCGGAGGACCCGATGTGTTCGGCAAGGTGTCCGGGTGGAAACTCGACGCCGTTCTCGAGCGAAGCCAACAAGAAGACGAGCGTCTTGCCACCCGCCACGCGGAGGGTGAACGAGCGAACCTCGGTCAGCGAAACAGCATCGACGGAGATCACCACGCCCGTGGCGGTCAACGTCCGCGGGCTCAGGGCAACGACGGCGACGCTCGCGCCCAGGGCGAGGACGACCGCGATCAGCACCAGGCGCAAACGCATCAGCTGAGTACCCGGTTGACCGTGCCGGTACTGCCCGGCGCGTACAGCGGCGCGCCGGCCGCACAGAGCGGGCATGCGGCCCCTGCCTCGAAGGTCTCGAGGTCCATCGACCACAGGGCCCGGACGGGGTAGACGCGGCCGGACGTGGGTGAGGTCACGGTGGCCTTGCCGCCGCTCCGATCGACGATCACGGCGCATTCGACGATCTCGCCGCCCATTGCCTCAACGGCCGGAAGCATTGCCTCGAGGGATCCGCCGGTCGTGAGGATGTCGTCGACCAGGAGGACGAGCTGGCCTGCCTCGATCCGGAAGCCGCGGCGGAATTCACGATGGGAGGCGCCGTCCGTGCTCGTGACCTCCTCCGCGAAGATCGCCCGCGTGCCGAGCTGTCGACCGGCCTCGAACGCAAGGATCACACCACCGGTCGTGGGTCCCACGACGAGATCCACGGTCGGTCGGCCTGTGGCATCGCGGTGGCTCGCGGCGATGAAGGAGCACAGCTCGCTGGTCGCCGCCGGATCGGACAGCACGGTGAACTTCTCGAGATACGCATTTGAGTGTCGCCCGCTCTTGAGCAGGAAGTGGCCGTCACGAACTGCGCCGGACGCTCGGAACAGCACCTCCGTACGCCGTGCGATCTCGGCACGGGCCACGAGGTCGAGATTTCGCTTGATCGTGGTCATGGCTCCCGAGTGTAGGGCGTGGCAAGGTTCCGCGATCGGATCCTCAAGCGAGGCGACGCACCGGTCGGGTGGACGGCCCTAGGCGTCCGACGGCGGCCGTGCGTCCGGCGGCGCGGCCACCGCTCCGCCATCGACCGTCGACATCACGGGAGTACCGATACGGCGCCGAAGGATCACCCCGGCGATGACGGCGAGGATCCCGAGAACAGCGAGGATCGGCAGCCACACGATCGCGAACCAGATCCCTGCGGTGGCCAGAGCCTGGAGGATGTCGACGAGGCTGGCGGTCGCTCGATCGACCTGGTCCTTCGGATCGAACTTCTGCTGTGACATGACGACCGCGGCCGTCGGCTGCAGTCCGAAACCCACGGTCAGCGTCGAAAAGGACGCTTGCTCCTGGAGATGCTGCCTCTCGGCCGTCGCCAGTTCGATATCACCTCGAACGGTGGTCAACTCGGCCTGCACGCTGAGCACATCCACGATCTTGGTCGCCCTGGTCATGATCCCCTGGAGCGCCTGTTCGGTTGCCTTCAGGTTGGTGATCCGGGCGGTGAGATCAACCACCTGGCCGGTCACGTCCTGCGTCTGCGTGGATTCATTGACGATCTTGATCGCGAGGGCACGCATCGCCGTGAGCGCGGCGTCCCATCGCTCCGACGGGATGCGGTACGTGACCGAAGCGGTCAGGTTCTCGCCGTCACCCGTCTGCTGTGACCCGCTCACATAGCCGCCGAGGGCTGTGATGGCGGACGCCGCAGCGTTCGCGGCCACGCCAACGTCCTTGACCTGAAGGTCCATTGTCCCGGTCTTGATGATCAGGAGGTCCGGACGGGCGGCATCGTAGAGACGCTGCTCGTTGCCGTTACCCCCACCGGAACCCGTGCCGTTGGCATCCGGGCCGCTGGCCGGACCGGCGGTCGGAGCGGCCGCCGGCCCTCCGTCAACCGCACCCCCGACCGAGCTCAGGATCGGACCGGCGGCCGACCCGCCGCCGCAGCCCACCACGACCATGCCGATGACCAGGAGGATCGCAAATCGGGACGCCGAAAAGGTTCGGAGTCGTTTGCTGGTCGCCTTCATGCGCTCGGCGCTCCATTCGTGCTGCGGGGCCTGGCCGGACGGGCGGGGCCTGGCCGGAGCCGGGTTGGGCCCGACAGGCTGTGCCCTATGGGACGCCCCGCTCGTCCTCACAGTTCCGTACCCGACCGGAGCGGGATCGGTTCAGGGGCGGTATTCGACACCTTTGGACGACGGCGCCGCGGCCCGTTTCGGAAGCGC
>JAYWFP010000054.1:0-2522 GCA_043778745.1 Chloroflexota bacterium | reverse complement strand
CGCCTGCGGTCACAACTGAATCGAGGTGAGGCGGGCATCCCCCGCTGAGCGAACCGACCGCGACCGAGGGAACGCCGTCGGTCGCGGTCGATCCCTGTTGTGTTCTGAAGGCCGGTAGTCCGGGTGGCAGTGCACCGCGCCCGTCTCAAGGAGGAACCAGTGAGCCATCCGTTGGCAGCCTTCGTCCGCCCAGGGCTGACGACCGCGACTCCGTACAACGCTACGCACCACGACTTCGCGTGGCAACATCGCGAGCTGGATCGGCTGATGTCGAACGAGTTCCCGCTTCCGCCATCACCTGCGGTCATGAAGGCGGCGATGGAGGCAATGGCCGTCGGGAACCTGTACCCCTATTCCGGCGAAGATCTTCGGACGGCGCTGGCCGACTTTGCCGGCGTACAACCCGAGTCGGTGATGTTGGGCAACGGCTCCACCGAGATCATCGACGTGGTCACGAGAACCCTGGTGGGTCCCGGCGATGAGGCTATCATCGCGACCCCGACGTACGCGTTCTTCGAGACGCAGACGCGTCTGAACGGCGGAAGCCCCGTCTTCGTTCCGTTGACTGAGACCTGGGATCTCGATGTCCCGGCGATCATCGCGTCGGTGACCTCGAAGACGAAGGCGATCTTTCTGTGCAGCCCGAACAATCCGACGGGCAACGGCTGGACCGCCGCGGAGCTCCGCACGGTCCTCGCCACCAGCGTTCC
The DNA here is from genome assembly GCA_043778745.1 of Chloroflexota bacterium. Classification (GTDB taxonomy): domain Bacteria; phylum Chloroflexota; class Limnocylindria; order Limnocylindrales; family CSP1-4; genus UBA5189. Next base: position 1,812 of record JAYWFP010000054.1, on the reverse strand, counting down.
GACGGTCGTCGATCAGGCGTACATCGAGTGCGGCCACGCTGAATCGTTCGCCCCGCTGGTTGCGGCCAACCCGAACCTCATCGTCGCCCGGACGATGTCCAAAGGCTTCGGGCTGCCGACCCTCCGTGTCGGCTATGCCATTGCCGATCCGTGGTTGATCGACGTGCTCCATCGGGTTCGGATTCCGTTCAGCCTCAGCCTCGTGTCGATTTGGGCCGGCCTGGCCGCGGTCAGGGAGCCCGAGGTCCTCGAACAGAACCGGAGGTACCTTACCGACGAGCGGCGGCGCCTGTTCGCGGCGCTCCAGGCCATGCCGGGGGTGCGAGCGTTCCCATCCGAGGGCAACTTCATCCTGGTGGATATCTCGGCGACGGGGCGATTGGCGCCGGACGTCGTCGCACAGACACTCGAGGATCGGATTCTCATCCGGGCCATGACCGCGCATCGGCTGAGCGGCTCACATGTCCGGGTCACGATCGGCACGACGGAACAGAATGACCGCTTTGCGCGAGTCTTCAGGCGCGTGCTCGGTCTGGCCCCGGTCGGGACGACCACCCGGGCATGACTCGGGAGAGGATTCTCGCGCTTGACGTCGGGACGAGCGGCGTCAAGGCCGTAATCACCGATCGCACGGGCCGACTGCTCGATAGCACGTCTCGGGCCTATACCCTCGAAACACGTCCGAATGGCTGGGTCGATCAGGACCTCGAGATGATGGTCACTGCAACGTGCGACGCCATCCGTGTCCTCGCGGCCAAGGTCGCGAAGTCGGGCGACGCGATCGCCGGGGTGAGCGTGACCGCCCAGATGTTCAACCTGGTGGCCGTGGATGTCGAAGGCCGCGCGCTCCTCCCGATGATCAGCTGGCTTGACCAGCGCGCCGAGCCAGAAGCCCGAGCGCTTGCGGACCGGATGTCCCCGTCGGAGCAGTTTGCCCGGCTCGGCGCCGTTGTCTCGGGCAAGGACATCCTGCCCAAGATCCTCTGGCTGCGGGACCGTCGTCCGGACGTGTTCGCGCGAACGGCCTACCTCCTCGACTGCAAGGAGGCAGTCGTCATGCGCATGACCGGGCGCGCCGTGATCGACTACAGCGGCGCCTCGGCATTCCGCCTATTCGACCGCTATCACCGCCGATGGGACCGCCACGCCTGCGCCGACGTTGGGATCCCGTGGCACATGCTGCCGAGCTTGGAGTCGGCAACCGCGATCGCGGGTGGAATCACCAAGGCCTTCGCACTCGAATCGGGGCTCGCAGCCGGTACACCGGTGGTCGTCGGCGCAGGCGACGTCGCCGCGAGTCAGGTTGGTGCCGGCGCGGCCCGTGTCGGTGACGCCCACGTGAGCCTCGGCACGGCAGTCTATTTCGGCGTCACCATGGACCGCCCGGCCATCGATCCGAATGGCGTCCTCGGTGTCCTCGGTCATGCCGATCCGGCGTTGTGGATCCTGTGGCTGGAGATCGCCACGGGCGGCGGCGCACTAGCGTGGGTCGCCAATCTCCTGGGCGGACCCGCCTCGAGCCAGCCGATCGACCACACCGAAGTTGATGCCCTCGTCGCCGAGTGCGCGGACCAGATGGGCGGCCTTCTGTTTGCACCGTGGTTGAGTGGTGAGCGCGTTCCCGTGTTCGACGATCGCGTGAGGGCGGCCTTCGTCGGACTCCACCTCAGCCACGGCCCCGGGCACCTGCTTCGCGCCGTCATGGAGGGCGTCGCCTTCCAGATGCGTTGGGCGCTCGAATACGGCCGCGGCTTCGGTCAGCCGATTGAGACGATCCGGGCTGTCGGCGGAGGATCCATCGGGAGTGTCTGG
>JAYWFP010000053.1:0-6119 GCA_043778745.1 Chloroflexota bacterium | reverse complement strand
CCCGTACTGGGAGGAGATCAACGAGCTCATCAGCCGATCGGGGCCCGACCTCATGGTCTGCCTCGAGCTCCATCCCGGTGCGCACGTGTTCAATGTCGTCACGTTCGAGAAGCTCCACGCGGCGGCTCCGCGGATCGGCGCCAACCTGGACCCGAGCCACCTCCTGTGGCAGCGCATGGATCCGCTTCGCGTGATCGAACGCCTCGGGCGGAGCATCGGCTACGCCCACGCGAAGGATGTCCGCTACAACGTTGATGAACTCGCGTTGAACGGCCTTCTCGACAACCGCTGGCCAGGCGATGCCACGCACATCCCGTGGGACTTCGCCGCGGTCGGGCATGGCGCCCACGATCGCGCCTGGTGGGGGACGTTCGCGGCGGCCCTGGCGCGCGACACGGCTGCAACGACGCTCAGCATCGAGCACGAGGATCGCCTGGTCACGCCCGAGGACGGCGTTGCAACGGCGGCGACCCTGCTCGCCGGACTCATCGGGCCGCCAGAGCCCGGAGCGAACCTGGAAACCGCGTGACGATGGATCGCTCGAGCCGACCGGCGACACTGGGCGATGTTGCGGCGCTCGCCCGCGTGTCCCCGTCGACGGCGTCCAATGTCGTGCGCGGGTCGGATGTGGTGGCGCCGCGGACGCGTCGCCGCGTCCTGGCGGCGATCGAAGAGCTGGCCTATCGGCCAAACGCGCTGGCCCGTCATCTGCTCCAGGGCCGCGCCACGACGATCGGGGTGATTGCCCGCGATCTGGCCAACCCGTTCTTCGCCGAGATGGCCGGGCTCGTTGAGCGCGAAGTCGCTCGGTTCGGATTCGCTGCCATGTTCTGCGCGACCGAGGGTGACGATGAACGCGAGGCCCAGGCGATCGGCCTCATGCTCGACAACCGCGTCAGTGGGCTGGTCTTCCTGTCGTTCCTGGGGCGGCCCCTGGACGTCGAGAAGAAGATCAACGGCCAGGTTCCATCCGTGTTCGTCGCCGCCGAGGAGCCGTGGGCCGATTCGGTCAGCGTGGACGAGCATCGGGGCGGGGAGCTGGTCGCCCGCCATCTCATCGAGCTGGGTCACCGCCGGCTCGGATTCGTCGGGCCGACGCATCCCGATCGAGCCGATGACCGTCGGATGGAGGGATTCCTGCGGGCCGCCGCCGATTCCGGTCTTCGGCCGGCGATCATTGCCTGGGACCCGCCGGATGGACCCGTCACGATCCGGGGCGACATCGCCGACTGGCACACGATCCTCCGGGGGCCGGGCGCGGCCACCGGGATCTTCGCGGCCAACGACTTCGCGGCGATCGACCTCCTGGACGTCGCGGATGCGTTGGGGATCGAGGTACCGGGCGACCTGTCGATCGTCGGGTTCGACGACGTTGACATGGCCCGCCTGCGACGGATCAACCTGACCACGGTCAGCCAATCCCGCGAGGCGCTGGTCCGGCTCGGGGTTGAGGCGCTGCTCGGTCGAATCGAGGGCCGGATCGTGGGCGAGCCGCACGTCACCCTGGCCAGCGTTGCCCTCAAGGTCCGGGGTTCGAGCGGGCCGCCTCGCTGACTCCGGGCCTGAGCGCATGATGGATGTGACTTCGATCATCAGAATTGGAACGTTGCAACAGCTCCGACAGGCGAGCCTCTATAGTGGAAATTCAGCAGCGATCTCCATCGAGCCGACGGTGGCGATCGCCGCATGAGTCGTCTACGAGCGGGAGTCGAGAGATGCCCCTGACCGAGCGCCTGACGGCCGCCCAGGCCGTCATTCGCTTCCTGGAGGTCCAGTCCGTCGAGCGCGACGGCGACGAGCACCCGTTTTTCGAGGGAATGTTCGGGATCTTCGGTCATGGCAACGTCGCGGGCCTGGGCGAGGCACTCGAGGCAGCAGGCGACCGGTTCCGCTACTACCAGGCACGGAACGAGCAGGCGATGGTCCACGCGGCTGTGGCGTTCGCCAAGCGACATCGGCGCCTGCGTGCATTCGCGTGCACCACTTCGATCGGGCCAGGTGCCACAAATCTCGTGACCGGTGCGGCGCTCGCCACCATCAACCGGTTGCCGGTCCTGCTGCTCCCGGGCGACCTGTTCGCGAGCCGGCGCGTCGCGCCCGTGCTCCAACAGCTGGAGCGATCGGACAGCGAGGACGTATCGGTCAATGACGCCCTGCGCCCCGTGTCCCGGTACTGGGACAGGATCAACCGACCGGAGCAGCTCGTGAGCGCATTGCCATCCGCGATGCGCGTCCTCACCTCGCCGGCTGATACCGGGGCCGTGACCCTCGCCCTGCCGCAGGACGTTCAGGCCGAGGCGTTCGACTATCCGGCCGGGCTGTTCGTGCCGCGTGTCCATCACATCCCCCGGGCACGACCCGACACGGCCGCGCTCGGACGGGCGGCCGACGCGATCGCGGCGAGCAAGCGTCCGATGATCGTCGTCGGCGGCGGTCTGCTGTACAGCGACGCAAGCGACGCACTCGATCGCCTGGTCCGGCGTTTCGGGCTGCCGGTCGCCGAGACCCAGGCCGGCAAGGGTGCATTGCCGTGGGACCACCCGTTCCAGGTTGGCCCGATCGGCGCGACCGGCGGATCAGCCGCGAACCGGCTGGCCCACGATGCCGACCTCGTCCTGGCGATCGGGACACGACTGTCGGACTTCACGACGGCGAGCTGGACTGCCTGGCAGGACCCCGACGTTCGATTCGTGGGTCTCAACGTGGCCGAGCTCGACGCCGCCAAGGCGTCGGCCATGCCATTGGTCGGTGATGCCCGCGCAGGCATCGAGGAGTTGGCCGAGGCACTGGAGGCCCGCCGCTGGAAGGGCGTCGACCCGGACCGTCGGGCGCTGGCAGACAGGCTGCGCTCCGCGTGGAACGCCGAGGTCGACCGGGTGCTCCACCTCGCCGGCACGGACCTCGTGTCCCAACCAGAGGCCATTCGGCTCGTCGGCGAGGCCGCCGAAAAGGCCGGCACGGTCGTCTGCGCCGCGGGCAGCCTGCCTGGAGATCTCCACAAGCTCTGGCGAGCGCACCGCCCAGGTTCGTATCACCTCGAATATGGCTATTCGACGATGGGCTACGAGATCGCGGGTGGCCTTGGGGTCAAACTGGCGGCGCCCGAGGACGAGGTCTTCGTCATGGTCGGCGATGGCTCATACCTGATGCTGTCGAGCGAGATCGCAACAGCGGTCCAGGAGGGACTCAAGCTCATCGTCGTGCTGCTCGACAGCCACGGGTTCCGGTCCATCGACAGCCTCGCCCGAGCGAGCGGCGGGCGCAACCGGTTCAATACGTTCCGTGAGCGCGATCCCGCGACTGGTGAACTGAGCGGCGCCAACCTGGCCCTCGATTTCGCCGCGAATGCACGGAGCCTCGGGGCCGATGCCATCCAGGTGCGCGGTGGCGCGGAGCTGGAAGCGGCGCTCGGCGCGGCGCGCCGGAGCCCGCGCACGACCGTCATCGTGGCCGAGTTGGACCCGAGCATCGTCGTTCCGAACTACGAGTCCTGGTGGGATGTCCCGATCGCGGAGACCTCGACCTCGGCAACCGTTCGAGACGCCCGCTCCAATTACGAGGCACACGTGGCCACCGAGCGGCGATTCCTGTGACGACTCGATGACGACGCTTCATCGCCGGGCTGGCCCGGCTGCCCCGGATGGGGCAACGATCCGGATCAGCCCCGCAACGGAGGCGCCCGATCTCGGCGGTGTGGGCTGGAACTGGATCTCGTTCTCGGCCCATGTCCTGGCGGACGGTCAGTCCATCCGTCGCTCCGGAGACGATCACGAAGTCGCCATCGTCGTCCTCGAAGGCACGGTCACGATCAAGGCCGGGAGTCGGTCATTTGCCAACGTCGGCAGTCGAGCCTCGGTCTTCGACCCGGTGGCAGCGACGGTGCTCCTGGCGGAACCGGGGGTGGACATCGGGGTCACGGCGAGGACTCCAGCCTCGGTCGCCATCGCGACCGCACCCGGTGGCGAGTCGCGCACGACTCGGCTGATCGAGCCCGCGGCGATTCGGATCGAGGCCCGCGGCACGGGCCAGACGGCCAGGACCGTCCACCACCTCCTGCCGCCCGAGGCCGACGCGGGTCGCCTCATCGTGGTCGAAGTCCTGACGCCGGGCGGGCACTGGTCGAGCTACCCACCCCATAAGCACGATACGAATGACCCACCCCGGGAGTGCCTCCTCGAAGAGCTCTACTACTATCGATTCCGGCAACCGCAGGGGTTCGCGTTCCAGCGCGTCTACAGCGCGGATCGGTCGCTCGATGAAGCCCTCGTCCCGATGCATGGCGACGCCGTCCTGGTGCCTCGTGGCTATCATCCCGTCGGCGTCCCGGTGGGTTACGACGGCTACTATCTGAACGTGATGGCCGGCCCCATTCGTGAATGGCGGTTCACCCTCGATCCTGATCACGACTGGCTCATGGACTGGAATCCCGATGCTCCCGCACGGTGAGTCCACGCTTCACGAAATCGACATTGATGCCGCGGCCGAAAGCCCGCTGGCCACGATGGCCCGCACGACCCCCACCGAGTACTGGAACGACTCCTGCGCGATCGCAGAGCTCGAGTACGCGATCGCCCGGGGTGCCGTCGGGGCAACGTCCAATCCCACGATCGTCGGCGAGGTGCTGAAGAAGGAGCAGGACGTCTGGCGGCCTCGGATCCTCGAAATCGCTCGCGAGTGGCCCAGCGCCACCGATCTCGACGTGACCTGGCAGGTCATCGAGGAGATGGCGATCAGAGGCGCGGCAGTCCTGGAACCGATCTATCGTGCCGCCGGCGGGCGACGCGGACGGCTGTCGATCCAGACCGACCCGACCTGGTTCCGGGATGCCGATCGCATGCTCGAACAGGGCCGCCGATTTGATGCGCTCGGCCCGAACATGCAGGTCAAGTTTCCCGCCACGGCTGCGGGGCTGGTCGCCATTGAGGAGGCGACGTTCCTCGGCATCTCGATCAACGCGACGGTCTCGTTCACGGTTCCGCAGGCGTTGGCGGTTGGCGACGCTGTCGAACGGGGCCTGACCCGGCGCGAGGCTGCCGGTCTCGATGTCTCGAGCATGAGCCCGGTCTGCACCCTGATGATCGGCCGACTCGACGATTGGATGAAGGCCATTGCGGAACGCGACGACATCGTCATGGACCCGGCTGCCGCGAACTGGGCCGGCCTGGCCGTCTTCAAGCGGGCGGCCGCGCTTTACGGTGAGCGGGGCTACCGCACGAGGCCCCTGGCCGCTGCCTACCGGCATCTGCTCCATTGGACCGAGCTCATCGGCGGTGACGTCACGCTGACGATGCCGCATCAGTGGCAACGCCGGTTCAACGGCGCCTCGGGCGAAGTTCGACCACGGTTCGTCGAGCCGGTCCCAATGGCCCACGTCGACGAATTGCTCTCAAAGATCCCCGACTTCCGTCGGGCCTACGAGCCGGATGGCCTCGCCATCGATGCGTTCGATACGTTCGGGGCGACCGTCCGAACGCTGCGAGGGTTCATCGCGTCGTACTGGGACCTGGTCCGGACGATCGACGAGATTCTCCTGCCGAACCCCGACGTGGGCTGACCAGACGTCCAGGGCTCGGTAATCTACCGAGACCGTGGGGCGTGCCGCGTGGCCCGGACACGGCGCGACATGTCCTCGAGTTTCGCCCGACCGCGCCGTCCCGATCCCGCGACCCCGGAGATCAGCCCTCGTCTACCCGATGTTCGAATTGGGCGAGCGCTAGAAACACGCGTCTGGCGTCACGCTGAAGGTCACGATGAGCGCGTCCAGGTCGAAGTCAGGCGTCGAGATGTGCGTTTCGAGGGTGTGGTCGCCGGGGCCAATCGAACCCGGCGCGACGAGAGCGCCGACGCTGACCCCGTATTGGCCGCTGATACCCGTCCCGACGAACGGCTTGATGGCGGTTCGCATCGTTGGGGCAACCACCACGCCGTCGATGATGTACTCGATCGAAACCTCGTGCAGATACGCCGACGCCACTTGATACCCGCCCTCGGCAAGCAGGCTGACGCCGAGGTAATGCCAGTCGCTGGCGCAGTAGGTGCCGTCGCGGAACGAGCTGATCCGCCCATCAAGAAGTCCGCGGACGGGCGCGGCGACCGTCCGGCCGTTCAGGAGGTTGACG
>JAYWFP010000052.1:0-2528 GCA_043778745.1 Chloroflexota bacterium | reverse complement strand
GCGAAGCTCAGCGCCGCCACGGCAACGAGGACACGGTCGACCCGTGCCTGCCCGCGCGTCTCCATCGCCACGCCCGTGATGACGATTGCAAGGCCGATGAGGCTCATCGTGACCATCGCTGCGGTCGGCGAGATCCACGTCAGGGGCCTCGCGGCCAGCGCCGTCAGCGGCGAGTACAGGAAGCCGCAGAACTCGCGCGAGCCCTCCGCGAGTTGCAGGGCACATCGCCGGAAGAGGCCAGAGTCCTGACCGAAGTTGTCCGCGGCGATCGTCGCCGCAAGTCCGAGGCCCGTGATCGTGTTCATGACGGCCACGGCAAACAGGGTCTGCCGGCCGCTCCACCTATCGAGTAGGGCATCGAGACGATCGCGGATGGACACGATCCCCCTTTCCCCCCCAAGAGACTACGCCAGGTATGCGCGCGCGGCTCCGCGCTGCGAATGTGTCAGCCTACAGCCCAAGCAGGTCGCAACGCTGGTGCAGACGGTCAGCGGGTGTCATCGGCGCGACGAGTTTCCGGTAAGGTCGGACCCATGTCGACATCGCTTGACCGCCGAGACGTCCTAGCCTCGGCGATCCTTACCCTGATCGGGGTGGGCATCCCGTTGTGGATGGCTGCTGCCGCCGGCGCCCTCGGCCTGCCCACCATCGACGACTGGGTGTACACGCGTGGTGCGCAGAGTATCTTCCAAAGTGGCAGTTTCAACATGCCCGGGCATACGGCCGCGGCGATCGGGCAACTTGTGCTGGTCCAGCCACTCCTCTGGTTGTCCGGAGGCGAACCCTGGGCCTTTATGGCATTCGGCCCGATGATGGCCTCGATAGCCATCGTGTGCACGTACCTCCTGGGCCGACAATTCGTCGGGAGGCCGTCGGCGACCTTCGGAGTGCTTCTGCTAGTCGCCTTCCCAGGTTTTGGGCGCGAGGTCACGAGTTTCATGACCGATGTGCCGGCCTACGCGCTGTCTGTTCTGTGTTTGTGGCTAGGCACGAAATCGCTCCAAGGTCAGGGCGGCCGAACGCTGTTAGTCGTCAGCCTTGGCGCCGGGATTCTCGCCGTGAGTATTCGCGAATTCGCCATCGCCGCGCCGCTTGCAGTAATGCTCACAGCTTGGATTCGAGGTGCCCCAAAAGATCGCGCATGGTTGACCGGACTCCTCATATTCCTCATCGTCGCGATTGCCGCGGTACTAGCGATTGCGTCGAACGCAAATCGGTTTGCCCCAGGAGCCCCAAGAGGTTCTGCGCCGCTATCTCTTGCGTTCATTGGTGGCGCCTTTGCGACGATCAATCTGGTTCTCCTTCCCGCGATCATATTGGCGTCAAGGGAGCGGATCTCGAGGCTAACTTCCGCGCATTTCGTCGTAGCCAGCGTCGTGACCTTCCTCGTCATCCTGTCGCCGAGTGGGGTACTCATCGGAAACTATTGGACAGCCAACGGCATTGGCTCAGACCTGCTTCTGGCCGGATCTCGAGACATGGTGTTCCCAGGAAGAGTTTGGGCGCTGTTCGAGCAGCTAGCCATATTTTCTACCGTCCTGACTTTGGCCATGGTCTTCGCGTGGGCTACACGGAACATCACTCGGGTTGGGAGTACAGGCAGAGCGAGGGTTCGAGCAGCAGGGACGGTCCTTGGCTGGCAAGCCCCACTCACGTTGTTCCTGGCCCTCTACATCGCGGAACTTGTCGCATACACCCAATTCGGGCCGATTCTCGATCGATACCTGTTCCCTATGGTCCCTGTCGCGACGATCCTCCTTCTAGGTGGGTCCAAGCGGCCCTTGGAGATGGGCCGGGGCTTGGCCATGAGTCATGCCGCATTTGGATGCCTGGCGGCCTCGGCCCTGCTTCTGGCAGCCAACTCCCTTGCCTACGATGCCGCACGCTGGCGCGCGGGCGAAGCGGCCGAGTCAGCGGGATACGACGCCCGGACGGTGGATGCAGGCTACGAATGGGTCGGCTATCACGCCTTCGGGACAGCCAGGTCGGGCGAAGCGGACTTCGTCTTGCCGTGGTACTACGAAGCAATTCCAGCCCAACTTCCATGCCTCGTCCTCTCGAATAGCCGGCTCGACGATAGTCCATTGAAATTGATCAGGTTTGCCGATTCGGCCTACCTGAATTACCTCTTCGTCGGGCCGGCGGAGCCGCTCTACCTCTATCGCTCGACCCGAGATGACTGTCCGACGCCGTCGCTCGGGAGGTGACATCCACGCCCCGTATGAGATCGGCCGTACTCGTGGCCCCGGGCAACTCTTCCTGGGATGATCGCCGAAGCCATAGACCGAGGCCAGTGGCCGATCCACCAGGACGCACTCACGCCTCCCGCGGCTACACTGCGATTGCACTCAGGTTCGTCATCGTGGGAGGCGCAGCGCCGTGAAGGTCGTCATCCTGGCTGGCGGACTCGGTACGCGCCTCGCGGAAGAGACCGCTTCGAGGCCGAAGCCCATGGTGGAGATCGGCGAGCGCCCGATCCTGTGGCACATCATGAAGAGCTATAGCCACTACGGGTTCAGCGACTTCGT
>JAYWFP010000051.1:0-2531 GCA_043778745.1 Chloroflexota bacterium | reverse complement strand
TCGGGTGGAAGGACATCGTCCTGATGGACCGAGCCGAACTCACGTCCGGCTCCACGTTCCACTCGGCCGGTCTCGTCGGGCAGCTCCGCAGCTCCGTGACCCTGACGAAGATGATGATGTACGGGGCCGAGCTGTACCGCCGCCTCTCGGCCGAGACCGGCGTCGATGTTTCCTGGCACGAGGTGGGATCTCTCCGCCTGGCCTCGACCAAGGCCCGCTACGAGGAACTCCAGCGGCAGGCCGGCTGGGCGAAGACCTTCGGCCTGCCGCTCGAACTGATCTCGGCCCAGGAGGCGCAGGACCGCTTCCCGCTCATGACCCTCGATGGGGTCCTCGGGGCGGTCTGGCTGCCGACCGACGGCTGGCTCGATCCGTCGGGGCTTGCCCAGGCGCTGGCGGCCGGCGCACGGGCCCGAGGGGCGCAGATCCGCCAGCACACCCGGGTCGTCGGGATCAGCGTGGAACGCGGACGCGTAACCGGCGTCGAGGTCGAGGCGCGGGACGGGACCAGGGAGACGATTGCGGCGGACGTCGTCGTCAATGCCGGCGGCATGTATGCGCCCGAAATCGGCCGGATGGCCGGCGTAACCATCCCGATCATCCCGATGGCCCACCAGTACCTGTTCACGCACTCGATCGATGGCGCGGTTCCGGGTCTGCCGACGATGCGCGACCCGGACAACCTGTGCTACTTCCGCGAAGAAGTCGGGGGCCTGTGCATGGGCGGCTACGAGCGCGATCCGGCGCCCTGGTCCCTCGATGGCGTCCCAGCGGATTTCAATCACCGGCTCCTGGACCCGGACTGGCCGCGCTTCGAATCGATCATGGAGGGTGCCATCCGCCGCGTTCCGGCCATCGCCGATGCCGGTGTGACCAGGATGATCAACGGCCCGGAGGCGTTCACGCCGGACAACGAGTTCATCCTCGGCGAGAGCGAGGTCCGTGGCTTTTTCATCGCGGCCGGGTTCTGCGCCCACGGCATCGCCGGGACCGGCGGCATCGGCCAGCAGATGGCCCGCTGGATCGTGGACGGCGAACCCGAGCTCGACTTGTGGAAGATGGACATCCGCCGGTTCGGGGGCCAGTACCGGAGCCAGAAGCTGACCCTCGCCCGGACGTACGAGAACTACGCCACGTACTACGACATCCATTACCCGAACGAGGAGCGGCATGCGGCCCGGCCCCTTCGGATCTCGCCTGCCTACGACGAACTCATGGCGCTCGGCGTCGAATTCGGCGAGAAGTCCATGTGGGAGCGGCCGAACTGGTTCACGCCCAACGAGGACGGGGCCGGGGTCACGGATCGTGCAACGCTGGAGGCACTGCGCCCCGGAGGCTGGGCCGGAGAGCACTGGAGCCCGGCTATCGGGGCCGAGGCGCTGGCCACCCGAACGAACGCCGGGCTGTTCGATGAATCGAGCTTCGCAAAGATCGAGATCGAGGGGGCGGGGGCGCTGGCCTACCTCCAGTACCTGTGCGACAACGACATCGACAAGCCGGTCGGGAGCATCGTCTACACGCAGATGCTCAATCGCCGCGGGGGCATCGAATGCGATTTCACCGTGACCCGGCTGACCGAGGACCGATTCCTGATCGTGACCGGAACGGCATTCGGCAACCACGATCTCGGCTGGATCCGCAAGCAGCTTCCATCCGACGGCGGCGACGGCACCGTACGGATCCGTGATGTGACGTCCTCGCGAGCGTGTTTCGGGCTATGGGGGCCCCGGGCCCGCGACATCCTCACGCCGTTGACGAAGGACGACGTCTCCGACGCCGGGTTCCCGTATATGACCGCGCGCGAGATCACGGTAGGCGAAATCCCCGTGCTGGCGCTCCGCGTCACCTATGTCGGCGAGCTCGGCTGGGAGCTCTACCCGCCCGCGGAGTACGGCCGTGCGCTCTGGAATGCCCTGTGGGCGGCGGGCGCGCCGCACGGCCTGACCGCCTGCGGCTACCGCGCGATCGACGCCCTGCGCATCGAGAAGGGCTACCGCGTCTGGTCCAGCGATATCACGCCGGAGGAGACACCCTACGAGGCCGGCCTCGGCTTTGCGGCTCGCCTTGATAAGGGCACCGACTTCATCGGCCGGGACGCGCTGGTGGCCGCCAAGGCCTCCGGCCCGCGCAAGCGGCTGCGCTGCCTGGTCCTCGATGATCCTCGTTCGGTCGCGCTCGGCAATGAGCCAGTGCGGGTCGGCGGCAAGATCGTCGGCCGGGTGACGACCGGCGGCTACGGGTTCGCGGTCGAGCGGTCCATCGCGTATGCCTACCTTCCGCCCGAGGGAGCCGCCATCGGGACACGCGGGGAGATCGACATCTTCGGGGAGTGGGTCGGCTTCGAGGTCGTTCGGGAACCCATGTGGGACCCGGAGGGATCGAGGATCCGGTCGTGAGCGCGGACATGGCCCAGGGAGTCGATTTCGGGTCTTCGTGGAGCGCCGGCCTCCGGCGGGGCAGCGAGGCCGAGCTTCAGCGCTGGCTGCGGTTCGCCGAGAGCGCGGTGGATGAGGCCGACCGTATCGCCCGTT
>JAYWFP010000050.1:0-2540 GCA_043778745.1 Chloroflexota bacterium | reverse complement strand
GTTTTTCATCGGTGGGCTGGCGCGCGTCGTTTCAATGGCCGCAGTTGGTCCCCCAGATTCCTTTTTCATTGCAATGACGGTGCTTGAGTTGCTCCGTCGCCGGGAGGGACACCCTCCGCGTGCGGTTGATCATCAGGAAGCGCAGCGATTGCTGAGTTAAGGAGGCGCTAGCCCTCTCGCCCCGACCACAACCAGCAGATGCGCTCGCTGGTGCCCGCGAGGCAACGTCCGACCCGCCGAGCTACGCGCCCACCAGCAACGCGATGCCGAACGCCAGCGGAGCGAGATAGACGGTAAACGGCGGCATGTCTCCGGTGAGCAAGAGACCGCCGATGAGCAACCCGGAGAGGGCCGCCGACCCCCACCCGAGCGGCGCCGGGATCGGCCCGCCCGCCGTCGTCGCGACCCCGCTCGCTGCGAGCCCGGCGAAGGCGATCACGATGAACGCCTTGAAGAGGCCCCCGCTGAGACGGTCGAGCGCCGTGACCGACGGGTCCAGTGCACCCGACTCGACGAAGAAACGAGAGGTGCTCGGCGTGACCACGAGTCGATAGATGAGCGATACGATCCAGAGGATCGCGGCGATCGCGAAGGTCGCCGCGCCGGCGAGGGCGAGCGCGTGCGGCCATCCGTCGGGCAATAGGCTCGGCAAGACCGCCAGCCCCGCAGACGTCAGCACCGTGCCCCCGATGAACAGGACGTTCGAGGCGCGCCATGCGACCGGGTGTCGAGCGACGATCGCCAGGAAGGTCTCGTGCGGGGCCGTCCAGGCCCGGACCAGGTAGGGATCTCCTGCTCCGACGCCGAAGATCACGGGGCCGACGATCAGGAGCCAGCCGGCGATGTGCGCCGCGTCCACCTCAACTCACCTCCGATCCCGCGCCGACGGCGGCGCTCCTCGTGCCCGTGCGAAGATACGCGACGAGGCTGACCGCCGACAGCACGCCAAGCGTGAGACACACCCAGTTCGTGATGTCGGCCATCGGTGCCGCCGTTGCACAAGGGGTGGGGCAGAAGACCGCCGCTGTCGTCCCGCCGACCAGGATCGGCAGGAGTGCGAAGCCGAGACAGGCGATCCCGCTTCGGCGGTAGCCGCCGGCGAGCCCGATGAGCGCCGCTACCCAGCCACCGAGGATGGCGACGTATACCGTGAGTGCGACCGCGTTCGTCGCCACGTCGGGAATCTGGTCTGGGTACACGTAGCGGAAGTCGATGATCGAGCGACCGAAGAAACCGAGCAGGGCTGCCCAGGACAGGACGAGTGCGATCCTCGGCTCGCCAGCCAGATGGATGAGACCGCGGGGCTCGGAAGACGCCGTCTCCACGGCTACACGCCTATCGCGGCGAGCGGCAGTGCATGGATGGACTCCGCCGCCGGCTCCGTGGTGGACCCGAGGACGTGATCGGTGATCGCCCGGCCGACGAGGGCCGGGTCGTCCAGCCACGGGAGGTGGCCGCCGGTCGGCACCTCGACGAGCTGACCGGATGTGAGGGCCGCGATGCGACGGGCGACATCAAGGCCGCCAAACGGGTCGCGCTCGCCCCAGGCCAGGAGTAGGGGCTGCCGAATGATGCGGAGCTCATCCTCCCCCAGTTGCCAGCGGCGGCCGCGGAGCCCGAACGCGTTCCAGAGCAGGCCGGACCAGTTCTCCGCAAAGCCCGGCTGCGATCCCGCCGCGACACCGAGCTCCACGAACCCGGCGGGCTGTCGCTCCATCGTCGCCCGGCTCTCGTTCATCCGCTCCAAGTTTCGCACGAGGCTCTCGCGGTCCTGGCCTGAGGCGCCGACAAGTCGCGGTCCGAGCACGGGCAGGCCCATCAGCCGGAGCGCGAGCGGGCCCGACGTCTCGAGGACGAGAGCCGGGCATCCGAGGAGCGCAAGCGACTCGACACGTTCCGGGCGATCCAGGGCGAGCCACGCCGCCCAGGTGCCGCCCATCGAGTTGCCGACCACCGTGGCCCGCTCGATGCCGGCGGCATCGAGCACCTGTTCGAGCACGGTCACGGCGTGGCGGCGGAGATCGACCCGCCGGTGTCCGAGCCCCTCGCTCAGCCCGAAGCCCGGCCGGTCAACGACGACGGCGCGGATGCCCGGAAGATGGGGAAGGAGCGGCGCGAACACGGCTCCGTAAGCCCCGCCACCGTGAACGAACAGGACCGGCCGCCCGCTGCCGGTTTCGACATACCGGACCCGCAGCGGCGTAGGCGCTTCGATCGTCACCCAGGATTCGCGGCGCTCGCTCCCGAGGCCCGCATAGAGGCGGGCTTCGGTCCGCTCGAACTCATCTCGTGGATCCATCACCCTGCCCTCGTGCGTATGATTGACGGTGTGTAAACTAGCAGGATGGTTGACAGGATGTCAAGAACAAGATCGGCGGACACGCGCACCCGGCTCCTCGACGCGGCGGCTCGGCTCCTCGTCGAGCGCGGGTATCACCAGGTCGGGATGGAGGAGATCGCCCGGGCGGCGGGCGTCTCCCGGCAGGCCGTCTACCAGGGCCATTTCGCGTCAAAGGCGGATCTCCTGTTGGCCCTCGCCC
>JAYWFP010000049.1:0-2551 GCA_043778745.1 Chloroflexota bacterium | reverse complement strand
CAGAAGGTCCGCTCATGGCCATGAGTGCCTCCGGAGCGGCCTCGAGCGAGATCGTCCGCCCGACGAGCCGGTCTGGGCGAAGCCGTCCATCGGCGACCCGTGCCAGCATTTCCGGATAGTCGTGGGCAGCCACCCGTGACTGCCGATGAGTTGGAGCTCGCGTGACAGCACCCGGTCCATCGGGATCGGCGGACGCGCGTCCGGACCGACCAGCCATCGGCAGGCGCTAGGCGCGCTCGGATGGCGTCAGACGGCGATCTCGTCCACCCATCATCGCGTGGCTCACGCTTGATGCCGGTTACCCTTGTCCCGAGGTCACCGACCGGCGACCCTCGCAGCCCGGAGGCCAGACTGCATGGTGCGCTCGTCCGAGATTGGGAACAGGCCGGGCAGTGCCTCCATCCGGCGAGTTGCGCTCGTCACGGGCGCCGGTAGTCCGAACGGAATCGGGTTTGCGGCCGCGCAGGCTCTGGGCCGAGGTGGGGCCCGTGTCGCGATCGCGTCGACCACGGAGCGAATTCACGACCGAGTCGCCGAGCTCGCCGCGGAGGGGATTGACGTGACCGGTCACATCGGTGACCTGATGGCCGACGGTGCCCCGGCGCGGCTCGTCGCGGAGGTGCTGGAGGGTCATGGTGGCAGGCTGGACGTCCTCGTCAACAATGCCGGCATGACCGCGGTCGGGGTGGACGAGGACTCACCGTATCTCATCGACATGTCCGAGATCACCTGGGACCAGGGAATCGCCCGGAACCTCCGGATTGCGTTCACCGTCACGCGAGCCGCGCTGCCATCGATCCTGGCGAGCGGGGCAGGCCGGATCGTCTTCGTGTCGTCCGTCACCGGGCCGCTGGTGAGCAACCCCGGGGCCGCGGTCTATGGCGCGGCGAAGGCGGGGATCATCGGGCTGATGCGGGGTCTGGCCATCGAGGTCGGGCGGCAGGGCGCGACCGTCAACGCGGTGCTGCCGGGCTGGATCGGGACCGCGTCGCAGCTGCCCGAGGAGGCGATCGGCGGACAGAACACCCCGCTCGGCCGATCGGGCACTCCGGATGAGGTTGCCGCGGTCATCGCCTTCCTCGCCTCCGAGGAGGCCAGCTACGTCACCGGGCAGGGCATCGTGGTGGATGGTGGCAACACGATCCAAGAGTACAAGGGCCCCTCGGAGGCGTGGTACTGATCCAGGAGAAGGGTCCACCAGCTGGCGCCGCAACCGCGCACCGGTGTCTCCTGCGGCCGCCGAGCGGCACCTGACGTCAGCGGTTCGTCGCAGCCTGGCGCTGCAACCTCGCTGCACGCTCATCCGGCCGCCCGCCCAGGATGGCAGCAAGGACCTCCACGCCGTCCACCAGGCGAGGTCCGGGCCGAGAGACATAGGCCGAGCCGTCGATCGCCCAGAGCTGACCGTCGCGCCAGGCGCGGGTGCGGGTCAGGGGCTCCGGCACATCAAGCGACGACCATGCCTCCCGGCTGTGGGCAAGATCGAAGCCGCACAGCCCGAGGACGACGATCTCGGGATCCGCTGCTGCGAGCGCGTCCCAGGCCACCTCGCGTGAACGGACGCCCGCTCGCCCGATGACCGACTCCCCGCCGGCCAGCTCGAGCTGTTCCGGTACCCAGTGACCGGGGGCGAAGAGCGGCTCCAGCCACTCGATCAGGGCGACCCGCGGCCGTCGCACGGGTTGCTCGACGGCCGCCAGGCGGTCCGCCAGTGCCCTCACGAGGCCGGTACCGTGCGCCTCGACACCGGCTAGCCGGGCGACGAGCCCGATGGTGGTCATCGTGACCGCAGGGAACCGGCGGCCTGGCGTTCGACCGCGTCGACGCGAGGACGGACTACCATTGCGGGCCTCGCGAGCTGGAAGCATGGAGGCGTCACTGGTGAACGCAATCGAGTTGCTGCGCAACCGCCAGGCGGCGGTGACGGCGAACCTGGCCGGACAGATGGGGGAGCTCGATGGGATCGACCTCGTCAGCCCCGTGGCACCGGGGACGAGCCCGATCGCGCTGACGCTCTGGCATATCCCGCGCACGCAGGACTATCTCGTCAGCACCTGTCTCCGAGGCGTCGGAGAGGTCGCCGATCGCTTCGGCGAGGGCCTGCCGGACCCTGAGCGCTACGGCTTCGGGTCGGGCCTGTCGCCGGATGACGCCCGTCAAGCGGCCGCCGCAGTCCGACTCCCCCAGCTCCTCGACTACGCAACCGCGGTCGGAAACGAGATCGACGCCTGGCTCGGCTCGCTGAACGAGGCGGATCTCGACGCCGTGCCCCCGTTCCTGGCGCGCCAGCGGGCGCGCGCGGCCTACGTGACGCCTGCGGCCCTGGCCGACATCGAGGGGCTCGACGGGCTGCCGGTCGGACTCCTGCTGCTGCGCCCAGGTTTCTCCCACCTCCTCGGCCACCTCGGTGAGGTGGACATACTCGCGCAGATCGCCCGCGCCAGGGCCTAGGTCTGTTCTCCCGCGAGGTTGGTGACACACGAGGAGCCCATCACCAGCTAGGTTGAAGGCGCTGACCTATCAACTACCTGGGAGGGCTCCTCGCATGCAT
>JAYWFP010000048.1:0-2558 GCA_043778745.1 Chloroflexota bacterium | reverse complement strand
ATCAGGTTGTACGGCGGCCCATCGAGGGTTTTGGCCAACGTTGTCAGCACATGACGCAGGGCGCTCGCGGTTGCCTTGATGTCGGGCTCGGTGGCGCGGCCAAAGTCCGCGTCGTGGCGGCGGGGGACGATCCACAGTTCGAACGGTGACCGCGATGCCCACGGGGCGAAGGCAACGCTGTCGGCGTCCTCCCAGACGAGCCGGCTCCTCGTCTGCGTCGTTTCCCGCACGAGGCGACAGTACGGACACTCCCCTTCGCGGATCACGAAACGGGCGGCGCCTCCGAGCTCCTCCGCGATTCGGTGCGGGATCTGTGGAAGATCGTAGAACTCGAAACACAGGTGATTGGTGCGCGCGCCGGCCTGTGCCCCCCAGTTCTGGACGACCTGGAGATGATCCGTCTGGTTGGCGGCACGGGCCGCGCCAATCGCGTCGCGGGCGGTTGTGACCATAGCCTCCACAACCGCGGCTCCCACCTGGTGCAACGCCCGATGCTCCTGGGGGGGCGCCACCACCGTGCGCCAGCTCCCGGCCGCGCCGGCGCTGGCAATTGCGACCTGGGCCACGCTCTGGTCCAGTTCCCGGGCCGCCTCTTCGGTGCCCACGAGATGGAACGCGTAATCCTTCAGTACCCGCAGGCGGACGCCGTCGCCCACGGGCAACCGGCAGTTCTGGCAGTCGTCCCCGTCGTCGATCGGTTCGGCGCGACGCGCAAAGCGGTCCCGGTGAAACGCCCGATCCACGATCGTCGCGACCCACCAACCGGTGATCGGGTCCTTGCGCAGTTCGAACAGTCCAGCCGCCACGTCAGGCCATTCCGATGGTGACGGGCTCGTCGGCAGGTTGCGATGGAGTGCGTTCAGCGAGCTCATGCTCGGAGAGGGTGCCCTGAAGCGCCTCCCGGCTGATCGTCGTGATCGGAGCGCCAATCGCCTGCCCGAACGCGGCGCCGAAGATCTCGCTCGCCTGCCGGACGGCCTCGGTTGAGGGGGGCTCGGCTGTGCGCCCGAGTTCCTCGGCGATCGAGGTGGAGATGACCCCGGGCATCCCGCACGGATCGATCAGTTCGAAGTCGCGGAGATCGGGGTTCACGTTGAGCGCGATCCCGTGGTAGCTGACGCCCCGCTCCACGCGGATCCCGAGCGCCCCGATCTTGCGAGGTGGTCGATGGGCAGATTCATCGATGATCCAGCAACCTGGGTGACCGTCGCGGCTGACCGCATGGACGCCGAGCGCGGCTGCCGTTTCGATCATCGATTCCTCGAGCGTCCGGACGAGGGGTCGAAGGAGGATCCCGCGATCGCCGAGGCGGAGGATCGGATAGGCCACGAGCTGGCCCGGGCCGTGGTAGGTGACCTCACCACCGCGCTCGACCCGGATGGCCTCGATGCCCCGGCGGCGGAGCTCACGCGGCGAGGCCAGGACGTGGGAAGCGTCCGCCTGACGACCGAGGGTCAATACGGAATCGTGCTCGAGGAGAAGGAGGTGGTCGGCAACGGAATCGCTCGCGCGCAGGTCAACAAGGCGCTTCTGGAGCGCCCACGCATCCCGATACGCAATCCGCCCGAGCCACACCGTGACGAGCGGCGCGCCGGTGGCAGATCCGCTGATGCCGCGTCGCCCTCCATCCATGCGTGGACGATAGCAGGGGCCGCACGACGGGCAATTTGACGGCAGGGCGAGGTCAGGTCCGGTTGAGCTCCGTCAGGGCCGCGCGCTCAGCTCGCGAGAGCGTCGCGACTCTGGCGGACTCGCGCACGAGCGGGGCGAGTTGCTCCTCGCGGAGCATCGTCCCTGGCGTCAGGGTGACCCAGCGAACCTGCTTCGTGATCCCAAGGCCCTGGAGGAGACGATCCGGGTCGGCCATCGACGTTCCGTGCTCGAATCCAAGATGCACGTGGATCGCCTCGGGGGCGATGTAGGCGAAGTAGACGAGGCGACGAGTTGCGGTGGGTAGGTCGTAGCCAATCAACCGCCAACCCGGTCGAACCCGCTCGACCGCCTCGGGAATCGCTCGGCGGACCACGCCACGCAACCACGCACCGATCTCGGCCATCGGGGCGGGAACGGCGTCCAGAAGGGCTTCCGGAGGCATCGGATCCATGGCCGGATGATGCAGTTTGCGCCAGGCATTCGTCGAGTGGGAAAACCGGAGCGATCCGGTTTCGTGTCGCGTGGTCCGTCAAGAACGGTTGATACGTCTTTCGTGTCGCGTGGTGCGTCAAGAACGGTTGGCAAGTCTAGGTTGGGGTGAGGCCGAAGGAAGGTGGCTGCCAGATACCGCTGCGCGGCGGCAGCGGCAGCCCAGGAGATCCGGCGAGCCCGCGATGTTTCCTACGGGCGTGCGGCGGTCGTATCGTTGACGCCGTAACCGAGGAGGACTTCTGATGCGCAGCGTGATCTACTCGATGGGCGTCTCGCTTGACGGCTACATCGTCGGGCCGGACGGCGACATCACTGCGCCGCCGCCCGACGAGGAGGTCTGGCGATTGGTCACCGACGAGACCCGAGAGGTCGGCGTCCACCTGATGGGACGACGGCTATACGAGACGATGCTG
>JAYWFP010000047.1:0-2570 GCA_043778745.1 Chloroflexota bacterium | reverse complement strand
GGAAAGATCGAGATCTTCCAGCTCGATGACGTCGTCATCGGCCGGACGGTCTTCGAGCCGGGCTGGCGCTGGTCGGTCGATGTCAAGCCGATCGCCGGAACAGCGTCCTGCCAATACCATCATCTCGGGGTCAGTGTGTCTGGCCGCGTCGGCGTCCGGATGGACGACGGGACGACACTCGAGATTCCGCCAAACTCGGTCCTTGACATCCCGCCCGGCCATGATTCGTGGGTCATCGGCGATGAGCCGTGGGTGTCCTACGATGTCGCCGGCATGCGCACCTTCGCCCGGGTCGACGAGGGCAGCCAGCGAATCCTCGGGGCGATCCTGTTCACCGATATCGTTGACTCCACCGCGACCGCAGAGCGCCTCGGTTCGGGCGCATGGCAGACCCTCCTTGCGCGACACAACGAACGCTCGGTCATGGAAGTGGACCGCTTCCGGGGCCGCGTCGTCAAGAACACGGGAGATGGCATCCTCGCCCTGTTCGACGGTTCGGAGCGCGCCGTTCGCGCGGCCATAGCCCTGGCTCGGGCATCGGAGGAGCTGGGCCTGCCCATCCGTGCCGGGATCCATACGGGCGAGATCGAGCTCGCCGGCAGCGACGTTCGCGGGCTTGCAGTCAACATGGCGGCACGGGTCATGGCAGCGGCAGGCTCGCGGGAGGTCTTCGTTTCATCGACGACTGCCGACCTGCTGGCTGGCTCGGGACTCGAGTTCCGTGATGCCGGGCTCCACGAACTGAAGGGCATCACCGGAGCTCGCCAGCTCTTCGCGGTGGTCGACCTGACCTAGGAGGACGCGATCCGGACGGACCGCCCGGCCATTCGATCCGTCGGCGCGCCCCAATCTCAGAAGGGCTTGGCCTGCATCAGCCAGGTCAGGATCCCGACACCAATGACACCGATGCCGGCTGGCAGTTCCAGGCGGATCTTCGCCACTGCCGCCGCAATCTCCTCGTCAGTCCCGGGCACGCGCGCCGGTGCTCCCTTCTTGTCGCCCTGGACCGCCATCCCGAGGGCCCGCCTCAGGTTGCTCATGGGTATGCCCGCCAGCGGCGTCATCGAACCGATCACGATGACCAGGACGATGATCGCGGCCCACGGCCAGAACTTGGCAAAGTGGCCACCCATCACTGCCGCAACGATTCCGAGCACGATCGCCACGAGCAGGCCGACGCTCGCCGCGATCAGCGAACTCGACGACATCTCGAGGATCGCAGCCATCCGCGCTCGATCGGTCTCGCGCCGGACCCGGAACATCGCAAAAGCCGAGGCGCCGTGCGCTCCTAACCCGAGGATCACCGCAACCACGTGCCCGAAGACCACCCATCCGTATAGATCCATCTGACGCTCTCCCGTGGATCCCTTCCCCTTCCGTGCCCCGATCAACCCGCCATGCGCCACGCTCGCCGTGCGTACCAGGCCGCAAGCCCGAACAGCAGCAGCGCATTGACTGGATGAAGCGCCGCGACCGCTGGCAACGAGGCCTTCGCTGAGGGCAAGACCGTCTGGATGATGTACAGGACGAGGATCCCGACCGTGATCCCGACGTCACGACGCGGCCGCCGGGCGACGAGCGCCGTGACGACCACCAGCAGGGCGGCAATCCCGACCCAGGTGTACCCGAATTCCACGTGCGTGCCGAAGTCCCCGGAGCCGCCGAGATTCGATAGCGCGGCCCCAGCCAGGAAGACCTGGACCACGATCATGGCCACGAACAACGCCGCTACGGCGGCATGGACCCGGTTGAGCATTGGAAGTCCTCCCTCAAATGTCATTCGACAGCGAAGCCCGGATTCAGGAGTCCTCAGGGACCGGCCAGTCCATGACGTCGGAGCAGGTCCACGACCAGATCGCCGGTCACGGTTATAGCCTCGTCGAGGCTCAGGCCTCGGGCACGAAGCAAGCCGAGCGTACCGGGATGCGTCAGGGCATCAATTGTGGCGGCCGTGATCCGGTCGTCCGCCGTCGGGCCGAGCGCGGCGGCACGAAACGCCCCGATCAGTTCCCAGAACGAGACTTCCCGAGCGTGGACGACCGGATCGTCGAGTTCCGAGCCGAAGGCTTCCCACCAGTCGTAGGTCCGATCGTAGAAGCGGAGCAACGCATCGACGAAGCGGCGCGCTCGCTCATCCGCGTTGCCGGCCCCTTCGAGCAGACGAGCGTCCGGCAAGTCGAGCGACACCAGGACTTCGTCGAGGACGGCACCCAGGAGTCCGTCGGCGTCCCCGAAGTGGTGGAGGATCGAGCCACGTGACACGCGTGCCCGGGCGGCGATGGCGCGGAGCGTGGCCTTGCTTGGGCCGCTCTGTCGATACTCAGCCGAGGCCGACTCGATGATGCGCTCGCGCGTCGCTGCCGCGGACGCGGCTCGAGTGGTCAGGCGGTAGCGGCGGGGGGCCATGGCGGGACGTCGGGCTCCATTTGGTTGACAGGTTGCACAGCCAATATACGGCGGTGCGGACGCCTGTCAAGAGGAGAACGGGCGCCGGTGCGCAGTGCAAGTCCTGTGCCGGCCAGGTTCCCGCGCCGCGCTTGTTCGATTTCGATGGCTTCGAACGGCGTCTT
>JAYWFP010000046.1:0-2593 GCA_043778745.1 Chloroflexota bacterium | reverse complement strand
TTGCTCGGGGACGATCAGGCCGGCCGTGCGCCGGCGAGCGCGAGTTCCACGAGCGTGGCGTGCGAGGAGCCGCTGGCCCCGCGAGAAGCAAACGGCTTGGTCTTGGTGTAGTACGCCGTCCCGGCGATATCGAGATGGACCCACGGCTTCGTCACGAACTCGCGCAGGAAGAGGGCGCTCTTGATCAGGCCACCTTCGCCGCTGCCGCTGTTCACCATGTCGCCGTACCACGATTCCATGTCGACCCAGTAGTCCTCGACCATCGGCATCTGCCAGTACCGCTCGCCCGCGCGGTTGCCGGCCCCCAGGACCTGGTCCGTCCACGCCTGCTCGTTGCCGAATGCGCCGGCCACCATGTCGCCGAGCGCGCGGGAAACGGCGCCGGTAAGCGTGGCAACATCAACGAGATGGGTGGCGCCGAGCTGCTCCGCATATGTCATCGCGTCGCCCAGAATCAGTCGGCCCTCGGCGTCGGTATTCGTGATGTCGACCCATTTCCCGTTGAGCGCCTTGACGAGGTCGCCGGGACGCGACGAGTGCGGGCCGGGCATGTTCTCGACGGCCGGGGCAACCGCGAGGAGGGGCGTACCGGGTGCCAGCCGGGCGACCGTGGCGATCGCGGCGATGACCGTGCAGGCGCCGGTCTTGTCCATCTTCATCTCTTCCATCCGGTCGGACGGCTTGATGCTGATGCCGCCGGAATCGAAGCAGACGCCCTTGCCGACCATCGCGAGATGGCGGTCCAGAGCGTCCCGCTCGCCCTTCTTGCCGGATCGCATGACGATCATCCGCGGCGGATTGTCGCTGCCCCGGCCGACCGCCATGAACATGCCCATGCCCATTTCCGTGGCCTTCTCGGGTCCGATCACATCGACCCACAGACCGTGCTTCTTGCCCAGGGCCCAGGCCTCCTCGGCGAGCACCTCGGGGCTCACGTCATTTGCGGATCGATTGGCCAGCGTGCGTGCCAGGTTGGCGCCTTCGCCGATGATCTGGCCCCGGCCGGCGGCGGCCGTCAGAGCGGTCACGTTTGCCGTTGCCGGTGCGGCAAGGGTCAGCTGGTCGAGGACGGGCGGCGCCGTCTTGACGTTTTCGCGATAGATCGTCGCGGGGTCATAGCTGCCCTCGACAACGCCGCGGGCGACAAGGGACGCAACCGTCTCGGGGTCGGCATCGACCGCACCCATCAACGGCTCCAGCCAGACGACCATCGACTTCGCGTGGCGACCACCAAGCCGGTGCATCGCCGCGGCCGCCGACCGACCGATGGTCTCGCGATCGAGGTGATCAGCGGACCCAACGCTCAAGAGCATGATCCGCTCGGCCTTGACATCGCCTGACGCCGCGAGGGCCGAGGTGTAGCGCTTCGTGCGAAGCTCCCCGAAGGCGTGCAGAGCCCGAAGCTCTCCTCGAGCGCGCCGGTCAAGCTCGCCCAGTGGCCCGGTCCAGTCCGGTTCGCCGACGATCGGCACCACGAGAACGTCGCCCGGAATGTCCCATGGTTGATCGACTACGACGCGCAATTGCACGGATCATGTCCTCCCCGAAGGCCGCTCCATGTGCGCGGGGAGGGCCAGATGCGTGTTGGAGCCCGAGTGTATCTCAGGCCGACGGCGCGGAGCCCGGTTCGGCACCACCGAGCGAACTCAGCGCGTCGAGCGAACTCAGCGCGTCGAGCGCAAGACCGAGGCGAGCGGACTCAGCGCGTCGAGCGCAAGACCGAGGCGAGCGGACTCAGCGCGTCAAGCGAACTCAGCGCGTCGAGCGCAAGACCGAGGCGAGCTCGCGCCTGGTCAATCGCGATGACTGCCTGGTTCAGTCCGCCCTGGCCGACGTCGGCAAGAATCACGACAAGTCCCCTGGTGTCCGGCGGCAGGTCAGCCCGGGCCAGGCCCTCCTCATGGAACGCGGAACGCACGGTATCGTCGATGACGCCGCCCGAGTCCCGGAGCGCGCCATAGAGGTGCATCAGGGCCTCGTCATACCGCCGATTACGCCGCATCCACTCGTCGAGGGTCGAAACGTCGGTCGTGTTGGCAAGCTGATTTCGAATGTCGAGGGCCTCGTCAAGCTGGGCAATGGCCGAATCGAGGGTTGTCAGGGCCCCGAGGTAATCGGACGAACGCCCCCTCGCAGCAGCCGAGCCAACGGTCGCGTCGTGGGACGAGAGCAGGCCGATCAGCATCGAAGCCTGGAGGCTTCGACCCGTCAGGGACGACCACGACCGTCCGAGCCCTTTCGTGGCGTCGAGCGCCGACAGCAGGCCGGCTCGCTTCGCCAGGACCTCGGTGTTGTACGTGAGGACGTCGGCCGACCCATCCCCGGGGAGGGCGGCGAGTGAGGCACGCAGGGCAGCCGAGTTCGTTTCGATGGTGTCGGCGAGCGACGTCCCCTCGGCAAGGGCATCCCCGAACTGTTGGTGACCATCCGCGGTGAGTGACGCGATCGCGGCGCGGGCCAGAATCGCGAGTCGGTCGGTGTCCGCGGCGATGAGCCCAAGTTCCGTCTGGGCGCCATCCAGCTTGCCGCCAAGCCTCGTATCCCCGGCCCAGGTGAGTTCCGCACGGCCCGCCGTCCCGGGCGGATGCGACCA
>JAYWFP010000045.1:0-6266 GCA_043778745.1 Chloroflexota bacterium | reverse complement strand
TCCAGCCATCAATCTCGCCTTTGGCATCGGGAACCGCCCAGTACAGCTGGTTCTGGGGTCCGGAGCCGTCGGTCCCTCCGACGACGTAGAGGGCTCCGTTGGCCGAGAACCCGGCCGCGGACGACCGCGGCGGCATATTCGCGCTGTCCGAGACAGCCCACTTCAGCAGTTGCTCCGGCACGACGGCGGCATCGGGCGCCGGCGTCTCCACCGTTTTCGGAATACCGATATCGCCGCGCTGTACGGCACCGGAGGGACCGTTCCCATCCGTGCCGCCCCAGACCCATACGAAGTCGCCGACCTGAGCCATCGAGGCATGGGCGACGGGATCCACCAGGGCCGCCTGCTCGGAGAACGCTCCCAGGACGCCCTTTGCGTCGGTGGTCGACTTCCAGACCGTGCCTTGAGGTTTGCCATCCGGTCCGAACCCGGCGACGACGAGCAGGCCGTCGGAGACGGGAATGGCCGACGCGGCGGCTCGAGCGGCCGGCAGCGAAAAGTCCTTGATCACGGTCCAGTCGCCAAAGGACTTGGCATCCTGATCGTAGGTCAGGGCCCAGATAGTGTCGACCGCCTTGCCGTCCGTTCCCGTCCCACCGATCAGGTAGACCGTGCTCCCAACGACCGCCGCCGCAGCGTCCGAACGAGCCTCGGGGAGCGCCGGCCCATCGGTCCACGCCTTGAATGTGCCTTTGGCCGCATCTGCGATATACGTGCTGGATGTAGCGGCGGTCCCGTCAGATCCGCCGATGTAAAGCAATTTGGTCCCGACCTGGGCAACGGCCCCGGACGACCGAGCCGCCGGCAACGACAGCTCCGCGGGTGATGGCTCCCACGGGATCACTGCCCCGCCGGGTGCCGGGCACGGCAGCGCGCCGTTCTCGGGCGGACAGAAGTTCACCGGTGACCAGGCCAGCAGCCCGATATCGAGCGTCCGGTTGACGGTGAAGTAGTACGCGCGGTCCGGGATGTAGGCGAGGAGAATGATGATCAGGACGAACCAGATCGCCGCCTTGACCGACGCCCAGGTCCAGCCATCGGCATCGAGGAGTCCCATCATGGCCCGGCGCCGCCTGGCCGAACTGCCTGCCTGCAATGCGCGCGTCATCGTGCCTTCCTACTTGACCGTCAGCGTGCCGGTCATGGCCGGGATTGGGTGAATCCGGCAAATGAACGTGTAGGTTCCGGCGGTCAACGCCGGGATGGAGTACGTGGCCTCGGCGGGATCCTTGATGACTGCTCCATCGAACACCGTCTTGCCGCTCGCGTCCCGGATTTCAACGTTGTGGCCGCCGAAGCCGGCCGGGTCCTTCTGATTGAAGTCGATGCCGAAAGCCTTGTCTGCGCCGACGGTCAACTCCTTGACATCGAACGCAACCCCCTCGGCGGTGATCTTCAGGATCGCGGCATCCGGCGGCAGGGACTCCGTCGGGCCCTGGGTGGCGGCGCTGCCGCTCCAGCAGGCCGGTACCGCGCTGGCCGCCGGGTCCGGCTTGAACGTCGGGTCCAACCAGCCCTTGAACGTCTTGATCTTTCCGTCCGTGCCGATGACCGGTTCGTTGAGCGACGGATCCCGAACGATGAACTCCTGCGTTGCATCCGACCGGATGAAGGCGATCAGGTCATCGATCGCACGATAGTTGAGCGGACCGCCGTTCGTGTCGGCCCAGACCGGCATCACGCTCTCGGCATTGCCGCACACGTAGCGGCCACCCACTGTGAGCACATTCTTGAGGTAGACCGCGTTGAGATGGTCAAACAACTTCATCGGGTCGTTGAGCGGCGGAGCGATGTAGTTCCCCTCGGCAGCTCCCTTGCCGGTTGGCCCGTGGCAACGTGCGCAGTTCGCCTGGTAGAGGTTGTAGCCGCGCACGACCGCGGTGACCTGCTGCTGTTCCGCTTCGACCGCGAGCCGCGGGGTGGACAGGTTCAGCGGAAGGCCCACTTCGTAGAAGTAGTACGCGATCGTGAACAGCGCTACGACGCAGACCGCGAGGAAGGCCACCCAGCGCGCACTCGCCGATTGGCGAACGATCGCGGCTGCGCGTTCCGGGGAGAGATCACGTGCATGCGCCGACGGCGGCGCCGAGAAGCGGTCGACCGGCGCGGCCTCGCTCGACTCTCGGCGAGCCGGCAGACGCTGCTCGGGCTCGCGCCCGGGCTGATCGGTCATCGGGAACCTCGATCGATGTTCATGTCAGCTCAGATACAGCCCGTCGGGCTCTTCGGCGGGATGATCCCCGGCTGGCCAAGCGCGACGGGGAGCGGGCCGAGGGTGATCTTGCCGGTATCGACGGTCAGGACGCCGTCCTTGTCCACGCTGGCAGCGAACCGATCCATGCTCCGCGGGGCCGGCCCGTACTTGGTGCCGGCCGCCTTGATTCCAAGTCGGTCATAGCGAGACCCGTGACATGGGCACTCAAGCCAGAAGTTCTTGAGGCAGGGATTCGGCTTGCAGCCGAGATGCGGACAGCGCTGGTAGAGCGAGCGCACGTTCAGCGCCGACCCGTCGCCGGTCTTGTCCTCGCCCGGCACGAACGAGGGTCGCGACGGATCGATCAGGATGATGAAGGCGTGCGCGTTCTGGACGTAGGCCGGGAAACCCTCGGCGACGGGCAGCGTGGAATGAGTGAGCTTGATGTCATCGAATGTCCCGATCACGACCTTGCCACCGAATCCGCCGCTCAGGTTCGGCCACAGGAAGTTGAGTGTGCCGCCCGCGACCTCCGTGAGCCACAGGGCCATGCCGCCCCCGAGCGATAGCCGGAGCAGGCGACGGCGCGAGATCCCCTGGACGGGGTGCTGGCGCATGGACTTGATGGCCTCGCCCGTGAGCGCCTGTGGCTGGTCGACCGGTTCGACGTGATAGTTGCTCATCGGTTCTCGATCATCCCTCGCATGGCACTCACAGCGCGAAATGAAGGCCGTTCGTGCTGTTCTCGAAGAACGGCAGGTACGGAATGACGAAGCTGTAGCCCGGACCTCGGAAGAAGATCCCCAGGAAGGTCAGGGTGAGGGCCAGACCGAGGAACAGCGAGAACAGGACCACCGCGGTCTTGCGCTCGGACGGCCTCGTGACGTGGATGTTGGCCCGGTCCACGTACGGAACGATCATCATCCCGACGATCGCGAACGTCGGGACCAGCACGCCGGCGACCGACGGGTGGAAATAGGCCAGCAACTCCTGGAGGCCAAGGAAATACCAGGGGGCCTTGGCGACCGCCGGGGTCACGTTTCCGTTCGCCAGCTCCTCAAGAGGGGCATTGATGAACAGGCCCATCAGCAGCAGAAAGATGCTCATGACCGCAGCCGCGAGGAATTCGATCGACAGCAGGTGGGGCCAGGTCATGACCGTATCGTCGGGTTCCTTCTGAACGCGGACCACGGCATCCTGCTTGACCATGGCCAGCAGGCGATACGGCCGGGCCGACATCGGCACGCGCTGCTTGTCGATCTCGGTCCGTCGCGTCGGATCGACCGGCGCCACGACGCGCGTCTCGGTGGGTGCCTTTGGATCGGTCATGAATCGTTCCTGAGCCTAGCGGGCGGGGATGACGCGGCGAGCGCAAGGCGCCGACGAGCACCGGAGCGAGCGCAAGGCGCCGTCCGAGCGCAAGGCGCCGTCCGAGCACCGGAGCGAGCGCACGCCAACGTGCGTGAGCAAGGAGCGCAGGCGGCAACGCCGCGATCGTTCGTCATAGCGGGCCGCTGATCCCTCCATCTTTCCGAATCCGCCAGAAGTGGACGGCCATGAAGATCGCGGTGATCAGCGGCAGCGCCATGATGTGCAGCACGTAGAACCGCAACAGCGTGTTCTGGCCGACCTCCAGTCCGCCGAGCAGGATCAACTTGAAGGGCGTGTTGATCAGGGGCAGATAGGAAGCCATGTTCGAGCCGATGGTGATGGCCCAGTAGGAGATCTGATCCCACGGCAGCAGGTAGCCGGTGAAGCTCAGGCCGACCGTCAGGAAGAGGAGCAACACACCGACGACCCAGTTGAACTCCCGCGGCTGCTTGTACGCCCCGTGATAGAAGACCCGCATCATGTGCAGGAAGACGAAGAACACCATCAGGTGGGCGCCCCATCGATGAATGTTCCGGGTCAACAGACCGAACGCCACGCGCGTTTGCAGGTCAAGGATGTCCGTATAGGCCTGCGTCGCGGACGGAACGTAGAAGAACATCAGGTACACGCCGGTCACGGTCAGGACGAGGAACAGGAAGAAGGACAGCCCACCGAGGCAGAACGTGTACGCAAACCGGACCGCGTGCTGCCGAACGCGCACGGGGTGCAGGTGCAGGAAGACGTTGTTCATCACAGCGTAGGCACGCGAACGCTCATCGTTCGGGTACGCGTTGCGGAACAGCGACCGCCAGACCGGACTGCGGCGGATGGTTGTATCCACCCGCTCGAGGAAACTCACCTGGGTCCTCCTGCAACACCGGCCGTGCCGGCGAGCTGAGCGTCACGGTAGGACTCCTTGTAGAGCCTGCCGTCGCTCGAGATCTCTTGAAGCTCGAACCGCTCCATCGTAATCGCGTCGAACGGGCATCGCTTGACGCACAGGGCACATCGAATGCAGCGCTCCTCATCGAGGATCATGGCGCCGCCGTTCTCCCAGCCGTAGGCCTCCTCGACCTCGGTCAGCAGGCCTTCGCTCTTGAGCTGGTTGATGTCGACCATGTGGATGACGCCCTCGGGGCAGACATCGGCACACGCCCCGCACAGGACGCAGCGGAACGGGTCGAACCAGATGTTGTAGTTGCACATCAGGCAGCGGGTCGACTCGGCAACCGCGCCGGTGGCGTCGTAGCCCAATTCCACCGGGGTCGTGAAATTGATCGAAGGATCCGTGGACGGCATGCGGTCCTGGACCGGCACCATGGGGATGTGCTGACGCGGAAGGATGTCGTAAAACTCGGGCATGTCGTGTCGCCACGAGCTCGTGATCTTGACGTTCGCCGCCACGGTCACGTCGGTTCGGCCGGCGAGATAGCGATCGATGGCGTAGGCCGCCTTCTTGCCGTGGCCGGCGGCTTCGATCAGCGTAGTCGGCCCGGTCACGAAGTCCCCGCAGGCAAAGACGCCGCGGACATTGGTCGCGTAGGTCGCGGGATCCACCTTGACCCGGCCTCGATTTACCTCGAAGGCCGACTCGACCGGGAGGAACGTGAGGTCAGCGGCCTGCGAAACGGCCGGGATGATCACGTCGGCCGGGATCACGAACTCGGATCCTTCGATCGGGACCGGGGATCGGCGACCTGATGCATCCGGCTCGCCCAGGCGGTTGCGAACGAAGCGCACGCCGGTCACATGGCCGTCCTCGCCGATGACCTCGATCGGGCTGGCCAGGAATTCCATCCGGACGCCCTCGCGTTCCGTCTCGCCCAGCTCCTCCTCGTCCACGACGAGCTCGGAACGGGTTCGGCGATAGACGATCGAAACACGCTCGGCCCCGTGGCGCAGAGACGTCCGCGAGCAGTCCATGGCGGTGTATCCGCCGCCGATGACCACCACGTCCCGGCCGACGGTCAGCTCCTCACCCAGGTTCGCGCGCTTCATGAAGTCGACGCCGTAGTCCACGCCTTCGAGGTCGGACCCCGGGATGTCGAGCGCGACCGCGTTCATGGCGCCGGCAGTGATCGCGATCGCGTCGTAGTCACGCTGGAGATCGTCGAACGAGATGTCCTTGCCGATCGTGGTGTTGAAATGGAACCGGACACCCAGCCGCTCGACGAGGCGGACGTCCATCTCGATGGCTTCGCGCGGCAAGCGGAAGGCCGGCACGCCGATCAGCATCGTGCCGCCGCCGTAGGGCAGGCTGTCGAAGACATCGACGCCGTAGCCCTTCATGGCGAGTTCGCGGGCAACGGAAATGCCAGCAGGTCCGGCACCCACGACCGCGACCTTCTCCGAGCGGGCTGTGATCTGGGGCATCACGTCCGGGATCCCGGAAGCCTCGTGCCACTCGACCAGGAATCGCTTCATGGCCCGAATGGCCAGCGGGCGATCGATGTCCCCGCGGCGGCAGGCTCGCTCGCACGGGGCAGAACAGACGTAGGAGCACATGGCCGCGACGGGGTTCGGTTCGCGCGACAGGATGTAACCCTCCTCGAACCGCCCTTCGGCAGCGAGGTTCAGGTAGCCGCGGCAGTTCGTCCCGACAGGGCACGCCTCCTGGCACTCGATGTTGCACTGCAACCATGAGGCGTCGACGGGCTGGACGAGGAATTCCTGGTGCGTGTCGAGGGCCAAGTGGCGGTCG
>JAYWFP010000044.1:0-6272 GCA_043778745.1 Chloroflexota bacterium | reverse complement strand
CCCTTGGACAGGCAGAAGGTCACCGAATCGGCCGGGGCGGCGAGTTCCGCGCCCGATACGCCGAGGGCGATCGCCGCATTCCAGAAGCGCGCTCCGTCGATGTGGAGCGGCACGCCGCGCTCATGGGCAATCGCGGCGACCTGGGACTCGTAGGCCACGGAGAGGGGTCGGCCCATCGAGTGGGCGTGGGTGTTTTCGA
Source organism: Chloroflexota bacterium (assembly GCA_043778745.1). Classification (GTDB taxonomy): domain Bacteria; phylum Chloroflexota; class Limnocylindria; order Limnocylindrales; family CSP1-4; genus UBA5189. The sequence goes on along the minus strand of JAYWFP010000044.1, from coordinate 6,073 downwards.
TGACCACGAGGCCGGTGATCGGCTGATGCGGATCCGACGCATCGCGAAAGGCCTCCCGGATCTCGTCGAGATCCATCGTGCCGTCGGCCCGTTCACGGAGGGCCCGGACCGAGGTCCCGACGACGACTGCGTGGCCGGCGGCCTCGTCGAGGACGACATGGCTCTGATACCCGGCGATCGTCTCCTGACCGCGTGCGAGATGGGCCATCTGGGCAACGAGGTTGCCCATCGTGCCGGACGAGACGAACAGGCCGGCCTCCTTGCCGAGCAACTCGGCAGCCCGTTCTTCGAGTGCCCGGACCGTGGGATCGTCCCCGAAGACGTCATCACCGACCTCGGCGTCGGCCATGGCGCGACGCATCTCGGGCGTCGGGCGCGTGACGGTGTCGGAGCGAAGATCGATTGCATCCATGGGCGTCGGCAGAATACCGCGCGGCCGCAGGATCGGTCCGGGCGCTGGTCGGCGGTCCGCGACGGCTCGGTCCGCCACGGCTCGGTGTAGGGTGACCGCGTGGAGCCTCTCGAGCCCGATCGCGGGACTGGACCGGTCACGCACCGCGACCGGGAGGAGGATCGGCTGGAGGATCGGCTGGAGGATCGCGCGCCAGCCGGGCGCGAGCCAGTCGGGCGCGAGCCAGTCGGGCGCGAGCCAGTCGGGCGCGAGCCACCTGGGCGCGAGCCGCGCAACCGGGGCTATGGAGCGCGCGGCGTCGTCGGCATTGATGACCGCCGCCGTGCGCACAGGGTGGTCGCCCTGATTGCGGCCGCCATCGGGTTCAGTGCCCTCGTCGCGGTCGCCACGAATCAAGGAATCGACGTCGGCCCAACCCTTGCCAATGCGTCCCCATCGCTGTCTACTGCGGACAGCCTGGCCAGCGGCCCGATGACGACCGGTTTTCCGCGCCTCGGAATATTCGTGGCACCGCCTCCAGTGCGACCCGTGCCCTTCGATGCCGGCCGCCTCCAATGGATGGATCCCGCGACCGGGCTGATCGGAGGCCAGACGGACCCGGCCGACCTGGGGGTCGATCGCACGTTCGTCGACGCCAACGGAAGGGCGATCAGCCTGTGTTTCACGCACAAGGACGAAGACGCCATCCGCCGGACGACCGTGCGTCTGTGCGCGTATGACGACCGTGGGCTGGCGCCGTCGGACTCGCCGACCGTCAGCGAATTCCTGCGGCCGAATGCCCTGGATCCCGGTTACGCTCCGAGCGGGCAGCGGACGCTGGAGTTCGATGCCACGGTCTCGCGGGACGGGCACTGGCTCTGGATGGTGTCCGCCGTCCGCACCCCCGACCGGTGGGAGGTCGCCGCTACGCGCGTCGACCTCGTCGCGCGGCGCGTCGACGGGCAGCGGGTGCTCCGAGCGATTCCGGTCGACGGCATCGGCTCGGGGGCGCCGGCCAGCGCCGGCTGGGTGGTCGGCCCGGATTCGACGATCCTGCCCGTGGTCAGGGCGACGCCGGACGGGCTCCGATTGTCGGTCACGCTTACGGCGTTCCCGGCTGTCGGGCCCGAGCCCGCGTTCTTCTCCGGGCGGGAGCGGATCGTTCTTGACTCGACCCTCGACCCAGACGTTCCGATCGACGTCGCGTTCCCGTTCGGCGGAGCGAGCGACCAGGCGTGTGACGCGAAGTACGGGGCCTGGGGGACCGACGAGCATTACCTGACGATCTGCAGCCACCGGGAATCAAGTGGTGAGATCCAGGCATTCGTTCGGATCGAGAATCCGGGTGACATGACCCGCGACGTCGCCATCGGCCCGGCCATCGGTGGCCCCGACGGCCGGGCCACGCCTGTGGGCGCCGGATCTGCGTGGCTGCTCGACGCCTCGCGGGGCGTTCTCTATCGATGGGTGCCGGCACGCCTCACGCTTTCGATGTTCGACGTTGCGACCCGTGCAGGCACGACGGTCTTGATCGACCAGCGGCTGGTGCTCACGAGCGAGGCTTGGCCCACGCAGACGGCACCTGGCGGCACCGAGGCCTGGTCGCCGCTGACGGCGCCTCGTGGCACCGGGGCCTGGTCGCCGCTGGCGACGTTGCCCGACGCGGGTTCCGATGGCCGGCTGATCGGCCGTCAGGATGGACGCGTGGTGTATCTCCTCGGTCCCGGCGTGCCGATCCGGGGGACGCATTCGGAGGGCCCCGCCAGCATATGGGCCGTCGACGCCGGCACACTCGCGGTGCTCGCCCACTGGGACGCTCCAGCGCCGGCCGACCAGATGGTTCTGGCTCCAGGTGACGAAGCCCTGGTGATGCTGGCAACGCCCAGAGCTCTCCCTCTTGCGCCGGTGGGACCCGGGCCGGTCGCCGATTGGGTCACCGCGGCGTGGTTCATCAATGCCCGAAGCGGCGCTCCGCTCGCGGTCCTCGGGCAGATCCATGGCCCAGGCTTCTCGACATTGACGCTGCTCCAGCCGAGGGTCGCATCGTTCGCCGGGTCCTGACGTCGTCTGACGGGTCCTGACAGATGTTCTGACAGCGTCTGACGGGTCCTGACGGGTCCTGACGGGTCCTGACGGTCCTGACAGCGGTTCTCGGGCCTGTTATCCTCCGCACTCGCCGCGGACCCGTGGTGTAGCGGCCCAACATGCCAGCCTGTCACGCTGGAGATCGCCGGTTCGAATCCGGTCGGGTCCGCCATCCAACTCGAATTCATCCTGCGCCCCGTCCGCCCGCCCGGACGGGGCGCGATTTCGTCCCGGGGTACCCTGCCTCCGTGCTGCACCGGGTCATAGCCTTCTTCGCGATCCTGTCGATCGTCCTCAGCGCGTGCGCGCCAAGCAGCCCGACAGCATCACCGACGCCACGTCCGGTTGCGACAGCCACGTCCGCCCCGACGGCGGCACCGACCCCGACCCCGTCGCCGTCTCCGACACCCGAGCCAACGCTCACATCGGTCGCCCAGGCGCTTGTCCCCGTCACGAGCTTCCGCGCACCGTGGACCGAGACATCGGCCGCCGAAGTCGCCGCGGTCATCGCGGGAACGTCAACGCGGTATGGCGCGATCGAGGTCGTCGCTGATCAGCGCGATCAGGTCGCGGCGGCCCTCGGGCTGGCCGACTCGGACTCGCAATCCCCGCGACTGGTCTCGGCACCGGATGCAGCCACGCTGCGGACCGACATGGCGGCGTTTCGGAACCGGCTCGCCTTCCTGCTCGCCGATGACGTGGATCCGAGTGTCCGCGCGCTCGGCTGGGAAGGTCGTACGCTGTTCGGTGGCGATCGCGTGTCGAGCGTCCGTGCGTGGCCGCTGCTCGTCACGTTCACGTACCCGTCCGGCCAGGCGCCGTCACCCGCGGCCACCGCCTATGACCCGAGCCTCGCCTGGACCCTCGTGGCCGGTGGCGACATCATGCTCGATCGCGGCGTGGCCAAGACCGTCAAGACCGACCGCAAGGGCGTGGACTTTCCGTTCGACGGGGGCACGGCCGCGATCACGTCACGCTACTGCTGCTCTTCGTTCGGGTGGGACCTGCCGAGAATCAAGCGCACCGGTGACGCCGGTGCGGTGCGAGCCTTGCTCAAGGGCGCCGACCTAGCCATCGCGAACTTCGAGAACCCCGCCCCCGACGCGTTCAAGTTCCATGCATCCGGGACCGTCTTCAGCGCGGATCCGGCGTTGATCGAGGGTCTCGCGAACGCCGGGATCGACTTCGTCTCGCTCGCCAACAACCACATCCGGGATGCCGGCGCCAAGGGCATCCTCCAGACCATGGCCAATCTCGACGAGTGGGGAATCGCTCACGCCGGAGCCGGCGCGAACCTGGCGGCCGCCCGCAAGCCCGCGCTCCTCGACGCCGGTGGCGTGAAGGTCGCGATCCTCGGCTACGACACGATCGCGGGCGGCTACTTCGCGACCGCGTCCCGGGCTGGGAGCGCGCCGATGACGGCGGCCAATGTCAAGGCGGACGTGGCCGCGGCACGCGCCGCCGGCGCGGGCGTCGTGATCGTGTTCCCGCACTGGGGCACCGAGTACGACCCGACGCCGTTCGCCGGTCAACACAAGCTCGCCGAGGCGGCCATCGATGCCGGCGCGGACATGGTGATCGGCAACCACGCGCATTGGGCCGCGGGGATGGAGATCTACAACGGCAAGCCGATCTGGTACGCCCTCGGCAACTTCGTGTTCGACCAGAACTGGTCCGAGCCGACGATGGAGGGGATCACCCTGGAGCTCACGTTCGAAGGTACCCGTCTCGTTCAGGTCCATATGCGTCCGCACTTGATCCTGGACAAGGCGCAGCCGAACTTCATGGACCCGGCTGGCAGCGGGGCCGTGGTCATGGGCCAGGTGTTTGCCGCCTCGAAGGGCATCCTGCCCTGGTAGGAACGTGACGGGGCGTGGCAGGGCGCGGCTGCCCGGGCGCCCGCCCAAGCGAGCCCGGCGAAGCGAGCCCGGCGAAACGCGGCGAAACGCGGCGCCAGGCGAGTCCGGCGCGGCGCGGGTAGGGGCCCCGTGTTTGCCCTGGTAGGGCCCGTTTGCCCGGCCCCTGGCGACGGACCGCGCGGAGCCACGCGAGCCCGGCGCGCCGCGGGGGGTCGACGGAGCGCCGTCGAAACCCCCAGATACGACTCCCGTTCGTGGTAGGTGCGATGAAGTCACTTCACGAGGCCTTTGCCTGGGCAGGCTGCACCGATCGCGTGCTCAGTGAGGCTCCCAGCAGCCCGTCCGACTGTGACCGCCCGGCGTGACACGCACTTAGTACGACTCCGTTTCGTATTTGGGGCTAATTCCTCCCCAAACAGCGCATAGCACGAACCCGTGTCGTATCTGGAGATGCTCGTTACCCTGGTTAGCGGTCAAGCGGGGCACGGCGCCTAGCCAAAGGACCGCGCGCCGGCGCCCACGGACTAGCGCCCGGACGAGCCCCGGCTGAGCGCCCGCCGCGTGCCCAGCTGAGCCCCGGCTGAGCGCCCGCCGCGCGCCCAGCTGAGCCCCGGACGAGCCCCGAACGAGCCCGGTTGAGCGCCCGCCGACTGCGCCCACGGACTTGCGGCCCGGACTGCGGCCCAGCCCCTAGCTAAGCCCGGAGAAGACGTCCGTTTCGGGCCTGCTGGCCGGCACGCGAGACGCGCGAAGTACGTAGGCCTCCTTGCCCCAGAACTCGCGCCAGGCGTCCTTGCCGAAGCGCAGGAACGGGCTGTCCGGGCTCATCTGGGTCACATGGCGCCACATCGCTGCCCATTTCCGATCGAGAACGTCCGAGATGTCGATCCAGGTGGTGATCGACGCATCGGGCACCAGCATCTTCGCCATCTGCGCACGGAATCCCTCGAGCTGCTCCGGCGTCGCGTCCTTGGGCTCGCTCCAGAAACTTTCCTCGCCCAGGGCCTCCATCCGATCCCGCATCGCGTTGCGAACCGAAGCGGGGATGGCCTGCTCGTACAGCTTGAGCGGGGACCACGGGGCGAGGCCGCCTTCGTCCGCGGCAGGACCCATGCCACCGTGCTCGGGCGCCAGTTGCTCGGGATACCAGGCGGTGTCCCCGGCGCGGTCGTAGGCGCGAACGGAGACGTCGTGCGTCCGGATGTGGTCCGGGTGGCCGTACCCACCAAAATCGTTGTACGTGGTCATGACGTGGGGTCGATGGCGGCGTACGAGCCAGGTCAGGCGTCGCGCTGCCTCATCGATGTCGGCCTGCCAGAAGGTCCGGGGGTCGTTGTTGCCGACCCGACCCATCATGTCCGAGTCCCGATAGCCGAGGTTCTCCCACTCGGTCACGCCGAGCTCGCCCATCGCAGCTTCGAGCTCGCCAGCCCGAATTTCTCCCAGGCGCCGATGGTTCTCGGGAGTATCGAGATCGGGAACGACGATGTCACCCTGCTCGCCGCGGGTACACGTCACGAGCACGACTCGGTGTCCGGCGGCCACGGATTTGGCCATCAGGCCACCAGTGCCGATGGTCTCGTCGTCGGGATGGGCGTGGACGGTCAACAGGGTGTAGGAACGCGGCTCAGTCATGGTCGTGCCATCCTACGGCGGATTTCCCGACAGGTCCGCCGTGCGTCACGGTTGTGTCACCTCCAACGCCCAGACTGGGCGTTCAGCGAACCGCCAGAAGGAT
>JAYWFP010000043.1:0-2599 GCA_043778745.1 Chloroflexota bacterium | reverse complement strand
CCACCCTCCGCTACGACCCGTGGGGCACCCTCACCAGCTCGACCGGCTCGAGCCTGCCGCCCTTCCGCTTCCAGGGCAGCTGGGCCGATCCAGCGACGAACCTCAGTTGGGTCATCACCCGCTGGTATGCCCCGGCTCTCGGCACCTTCATCAGCGAGGACTCGCTCACCGGTGACCCGGCCGATCCGCCGTCGCGCCATCTGTATGCCTACGGAGTTGGAGACCCGGTCCTGCGGATCGATCTCAATGGAATGTCGGCTACGAGAAGCTATGTAATCCAGAACCGGGGCCGCTTCCGTGGACAACTCGTCCTGTCGAACTTTATCGCGGCCGCATCCAACAACGTCGTCGGATGGCCTAACTTTGGCCTATTGAAACTCTATGGAGACAATCGCGGGTACGCTGCCTGGATACCATCGGCCACACGGTCGCGCTTCCTGCTCAAGATCCGTTTCTCAGGCCTGACGGCGAGCGCTGAGGTGCACGAGACATGTGGCGAACTTGTACCAGGGCTACCGGGTTGTACAAACGCGTTTCCAGTTGTGACGACTGCGCCAATGGCACAGGTCTGCGTTCGAGGAATTTGCGCATGGGGCATCGATCAACGCCACAACTTGATTACTATCACAGAGAGTGCAAATGGAACGATCAATGTTCGCTGGAGCGTGACGCAGAGCATGCTCCCCGTGATCCGCCCCGATTTCACAGTCGAGGGATGGATGAAAATCCTTCCTGGCTCCCTGTTCTGGGACGATCTACCCAGAATCGAATATCACGGAGAAGGGTTTCCGTCCGAGGAGCTCTACTGGTTCGACAGCTGCGTTCGGACCGGATGCTCGCTCCGCAGAACAATCTTTCAGCGGCGAGGGGAATCGTTCGTTGACATGGGGTCCGGGGGCGACTGGGCCCGCCGATACCTTCTGCCGCAGAGGTAGGTGAGTTTCCAATGGGCGCAGGTCAGGTGTTCGTGCTGGCAAGCAAGCTCCAGGCGCTTTGGGCCATTGCGATCGGAGGGTTGCTCGCCGTCGGTCAGCTCCTCAACGCCCCGCTGTCCCTGCCATGGCTCATCATCGGCATCGGCGTCGTCGCCATCATCTTCGTGGGCCTGCTCCCAGTGAGCTTTGCTGCCGGCTTCGCGTTGGATCGCGTCGCCGATCGGTCATGGGTGGCGTCGGTCGCAATCTCCATCGTGTTCACCGGCGCGTGGGCCATTCTGGGCGCCCGGGTGTTCGGTGGCCAGCAGCCCGCGGTCGGTGCGGCGATCTCGGCTGCGGGGGCGCTCGTCTACTGCGGCGCATTCCTCTTCGCTCGTCGCCGTATTAACCGGAGATCGGACTTGTCGGGTTCGGGTACGCAAGTGCCTTCGTGACCCTTTGAGAATCGCCTTAGCCGCCCGGAGGCGAGGTGCAATCAGCCGCCTCCGGCATCGGGTGGCGGGGCCATCGCCTACGTCCAGGATGCCGGCGCCCAGATCACGACCGCGGCCACCTCGATGACCGTCACCCTGCCGACGACCCCGGCCGCCGGTGACACCCTCGTCGCGACGATCGGACTCAACCTCTCGACGATCAGCGTGACCTCGATCACCGGTGGTGGCGGCACGTGGGCTGCCGTGGTGATTAAGGCCGGCACCGGCACCGCGGCGGAAACCTGGGCCGCGCTCAACGTGGCCGGCGGCGGCTCGACCACGATCACGATCAACTTCTCCGCCTCGGGCAAGGGCGCCGCGTCGGTCGCGGAGTTCAGCGGGATCGCGTCGGCCTCGGCGGTCGACGCGACCGGTTCGGTGACGGGTGGATCGACGACCGCGGTCAGTTCGGGCAGTGCCACCACGACCAACGCGTCCGATCTCGTGGTCGCCTCGGTCGGCTGGCGGACGGGGGCGGCCCCGACCACCAGCCCCGGGTCGCCCTGGACGAACTTCACCGCCCAGACCAACAGCTCGATCTCGGAAGCCACTGCCTGGCAGATCACGTCCGCGACCGGCACGTATTCCGCCGCCTGGACGCTCGGTGCCTCGACCCCTGGCTACGACGGCACGATCGCGGCCTTCAAGACAGCGCCGCCCTCCATCCCGTCAGGTGTTTCCATCACGCCGATTTCGTCCAGCCGGCTCGATGTCGCCTGGACCGCGTCCACGGACAATGTGGCGGTGCAGGGCTACCGGGTCTACCGCGACAGCGTGCTCGTCGGCACCGTCGGGACGAACGCGTTCTCCGATGTCGGCCTGGCCCTCGGGAGCGGCCACGCCTACACGGTCGCGGCCATTGATGGCGTTGGGAACGCCAGCGCGCAATCGTCGGCCGCGTCGGGGACGGCGCTCCCGGCGACGGCCACCACGACCTACACCTACGACGCCAACGGCAACCGCCTCACCGCGGCCGATGGCAGCCAGACGATCAGCTCGACCTACGACCGACTGAACCGACCGTTGACGGTCGCCGTCGACACCGACACGGGCGCCGGGACGACCTACACCTATTCGCTCACCAGCCCGACGTGGACCGATCCGACCGGGACGTACACCGCGACCCTGGACAAGTTCGACCGCCAGATCGCGCTCCTCGATCCGATCCACGGCGCCGCCCCGATGACCTGG
>JAYWFP010000042.1:0-6276 GCA_043778745.1 Chloroflexota bacterium | reverse complement strand
GAGCACCGACGCCCTGACGAGGGCCGCGCCGTCCTCGAGCCGGGTCAGGAGCACCCACCAGACGCCCGCAGCGTGCCAGGCGTCCGCGGCCACCGATTCTCCCGGCCCGGCAGAGGCCGCGTACTCGATCGCAATTCGACGCGGCAAGGCAGCGATCGCATCACCGCCACCGGCCGCTCCGATCGCCTCCTCGATCCAGTCGAGATAGACCGCGTTGTTGACGTGACCCATGGGATCCAGGTTCTGGGGCCGCACGCGGAATTCGATTCGGGTCGCATCTGCTGGAGTGTCGGGTGGTGCGACCCGAGTGATCTCGCCGTGCAGTTCCGGATTCGGAAACGCATCCCCGAAATCGGCCGGAATCCGGAGCACGCGGCCGCGCTCATCCACGATCACCCAGTCCGTGACCGCCGACGCGGCGAGGGTTCCATCAGGGAGTCGGAACTCACCCCGGCGACGGGCCCAGATCTTGCGATGACCGATGACCGCCGTGGCGAGGCGGAGCGTCCAGCCCATGGTCACGGGCACGAGCAGCTCGAGTTCCATCGCCCGGACCACCCACCAGCGACCACGCTCCGTGTACCAGGTGCGGTCGAACCCGAGGTCCTCGGAGTGACGCCAGGCGATGTCCGACGCGTACCGGAGAAGTGCCGACGAGCGGATCCGACCATCGGACCCGGCCTCATCGAAACGCACCCGGTATCCCGTGGCGTAGCCGTTATCGATGCCTTCGACCGGTCGGGCCTGAAGGCCGTCGGGATCGGCGTTCGTCGTCACTCGGCACCCGCGGCGCGTCGGCCGGCGATCCGGTCAAGCGTCTCGAGGCTGACCAGCCGGGTGCCGGTCCGGGGAGCCGTCTGCCGGGCCAGCCGGACCTCGCAGGACCGTCGCGCATCGAACACGACGAGCACCGGCAGGATGCGCCCGCCTTCGTCAGCGGCATGTGCCCGCGCGTCATCGAGCTGATGAAGGACGTCGGCAGAGATTCCACGCGCACCCCACTTGCAGTCGTAGGCCTCGGCAGCTCCGGGCGCCTCGACCGTCACGTCGTACGGGTGGATCTCGGCGACCACGCCATCGAACAGGATCCGACGTTCCCGGTGGATGCTCGAAGCTGGAACCCGCCGGGCAAGCAGTCGTTCGGTCATGGCCTCCACGATCGCGCCACGAAACTGGCTGCGAACCTGATCTCCACGAGCTGCGACCTCGAGCGATGCCGCCAGGATGACTTCGGACCGCGTCCGCTCCGCGTCGCCATCGACGCCCGGATGGACGACGAACAGGGACGAGAACATCAGCCGCCACGCCCCGGCCTCGCCCGATTCGCCGTTCATCACGGCGCGAGCAAGTACCCGCTGGGCCGCGGTCCCGTCCGCGAGCAGCTCCGCCAGCCGCCAGACGAGCGGATCTGCCTGGACGCCCGCGTAGACGACCGCGCGAGCGTCCTTTGCCGCGTCCTGAAACCTCACCAGGCGTCCTCCCCGATCGCAACCAAAGCCGCCTGTGGCAGCGTCGACAGCCAGTCGATCGCGCGGTGGGGATCCGTGATCCGGTGTGCCTCATCGATGAGGGCCCCGATGGCTGCGCTGGACCCGACCGGCGGATCCGCGGTCCGCTCGGCGCCGACGGCACGCAGGCGAGCGACCCACACGGTCTCGAGGTCGTGGACGTAGATCCATTCGTCATCGATGGATTCGCTTGCGGTCACAAGGTCGGCGATGGCGGAAACGATCCGCTCCAGGAGCATCGCGGTCGGTGTCACCGCGACAGGGTACCCGGGCAACCGGGCGAGGGCGTCAGGCCGGCTGTGATCGCCTCGCGGATCGTCGGGACGGCAACGTGGCCGGCCGCGGGCCAAGGAGCGAGCGGCCCCGGTCCAGGCCGTCGAGCACGCGTTCGGCGCGGACACGGATCGTCTTCAGGCGCGCGAAGGCGCGGTCATCCCACGCCCTCGAGTACTCCTTGATCGCCGATCGACGGATCAGGAGCGCCTCGTGTCTGAGCCCGACATGCTCGAGACTGGCGGCGCGCTCAAGGACGTCTCGGTAGAGCTCGGGCAGGGTGTGAGCAATCGATGATCCTTCCACATCCTGAATCTCCGCCCCAAAGGGGTCCAGGGGAATAGCCCGAGGGTCCTGTCCGGGTCCGCCATTTGGCATGCGGTAGGCTCGCCACTCGACATGCGGACGGAGGTTTGGGCGACATGGATCTCGGAATTCGAGGGCGGAGGGCGCTCGTCGGCGGTGCGAGCAGCGGTCTTGGCAGGGCCATTGCCGAGGCGCTCGCCGCCGAAGGCACGGACTTGGTGCTCACGGCCCGACGGGCCGAGACGCTGCGCGAGGTGGCGTCCCTGCTGGGCGCCCGGTACGGCGTCCGCGTGGAAACCATCGCCGCCGACTTCAGCGAGCAAGCGGCCGCTGGTCACATTGCCGAGGGCGCCGTGGAGTTGTTGGGTGGCATCGACATCGCCGTGCTCAATGCCGGCGGCCCGCCGCCGGTTGACCCGACGGCCACCGATTCAGCGGGCTGGGCGGGATCGCTCCAGATGCTCGTGGTGACGCCGATCGATCTGGCGACGCGGCTCATGCCGGCGATGCGCGAGCGGGGTTGGGGCCGGATCGTGGCAGTCGGCTCGTACGCGGTCCGCCAGCCGGTTTCTGACCTGGCGTATTCGAACGCGGGCCGGAGTGCCCTGGTTGCGTGGCTGAAGACAGCGTCGCGAGCTGTCGCCGCCGACGGGGTCACCGTCAACGGTGCCTTTCCGGGTCGCCACGCCACGGCCCGGATCGAAGCCCTTGATCGCGCGACCGCGGAGCGCACAGGCACGACGCCAGAAGCCGTCAAGGCGGCCCATCTCGCGGCCATCCCGGCCGGTCGATACGGGCTACCGGACGAGTTCGCCAGCTACGTGGCCTACCTCTGTTCGGACCGTGCCTCCTACCAGACCGGCACGTTCACGACCATCGACGGAGGGCTGATCACGGGCCTGCCATGATCGAACCACCCGAAGCGCGGCCGTTCCGAGGCGACCGTTTCGGGTCCACGACAGGCCCGGTCCGCGGCGGGTCGGGTCAGTCGCCCGGGTGGCCGCCCGAGCGAATCGAGAAGTCTCGAAAATCGCCGGTTCCTGGCATCCAGACCGCCTGCACCTGATCGACCAACGCTCCGGCGGGTCCACGCTCGAGCTCGATGAGAAGGCGCTCCAGGTCGGCACGCTCGCCTTCCATCACGCACAGCACCTCGCCGGTCCGACCATTCGCGACCCAGCCGGTGACCGAGGTCCCACGAACGAGTTGGACGGCGAAGAATCTGAACCCGACACCCTGCACGACCCCCCGAACCGTCGCCTCGAGCCGGACCGGCATCAGGCAGCTCGAGAGGGCGCCCAGTGGAGCGCCAGGACGTCGAGCACGAGCTCCGGACTCACGTTGCCTTCGAGGCGCTCCGCGGCGACATCGAGCCGACGGAGCGCCGCGCCGATGGTGGTCAGGTCGAGTCGGGCGGCCGACGAGACGAGGTCATCGAGGAGGTCATGGTCACGAATCGCCCCGGTTTCATGGGCGACCGCGAGCCCGAGATCACGCGTGACGGTTCGCCAGATATCGAGCAGAGCCAGTGCCGCCCGGCGACGCTCTGCCGCCGGGACCTTCGCGGGACGGCCGTCGCCGGGGCCGTCCGGATCGACTGCCGGGGATTCTCCGTCTGCGGCGGTCTCGGACGGCGGTCCGGGAATCTGGGCTGCCGGCGACTTCCGCGGCCCGCGTGTGGCGCGCGGCGAGGTGGCGACGCTGTCGACGGCCCCGGACTCGAGGCTCTTCCTGAGTTCAGCGGCGCGGCCGGCGAGGTCGCGCAGGCCGGTCAGCCGCGTTGTGACACTGCCCTCGAGCAGATCGAGCAGTGTCCGCGCGATTTCGGCCCGAATGACGACCGCTTCCGGTGCCCGAGCAAAGGCGATGGCATGGCCGGGCCGCCCTTCGGAGATGCGAGCGAGGCGCGATGCCGTCGGCGCGTCGGCAACCCCCTGGGCAACCAGCACGGCCTCGATGTCCCGCGGTCCCATCGGCCCGAGGCGAATGCGGACGCAGCGGGAATGGACCGTGGGTAGAAGTCGCTCCTCGTCGTCCGCGCACAGGATGATCGTGGTTCGGGAGGGCGGTTCCTCGAGCGTCTTCAGGAATGCTGTCTGGGCGTCCTCGGTCATGCGGTGAGCGGCTTCGACGATGGCAACGCGCATCCCACCCTCGACGGGCAGGTAGGCGAGATCGCGAACAAGCTCGCGTACCCCACGCTCATCACGGCCCCCGATGGAGATGAGTGCGCCGGAACCCACGGGTGATAGCCAGTGCAGATCCGGGTGATTGCCGTGTTCGACCATCCGACACGTTCGGCAATCACGGCAGGGCCGCTCGGCCGGATCCGCGCTGCCGCACAGCAGCGCGGCCGCGATATCGAGCGCGAGGGTCGTCTTGCCGACGCCCCCCGGCCCAGTCAGGAGAACGGCATGCGGAAAGCCGGATCCGAGCATCGCCCGGATCGCGGCCGCGGCGACAGGCTGTCCCCGCGTCCGTAGTCCGTTCATGACCGACCTCAGTCGGTGGGCTCGGGGGCCTTGCGCGTCGTGCGGCGCCTGGGTGCCGCCTTCGCCACCGGCTCGCTGGTTTCCGCAGCGGCTGCCGTGGTCCTGGTCGTCCGCCGCTTCGGCGCGGCTTCTGCGCTCGGGGCCTCGTCGACCACGGTCGTGCTGACCGTTGCCGTCTTCCGCGGTGCTCGACGTTTCGGCGCCTCGGCCTCGGCTTGCGCTGCGGGAACGGTGGACGTGACGGCCGCGACGGCGGCCGGCTTCCGGGTCACCCGACGCCTCGGGGCCGGGGCCTCGATCGCGGCGCCGTCAGCCGGCTGGATCGCCGCCTGGGCGACCGGAGCAGCCGGTCGCGGGCGACTCCCGATCTGGGCTCGAAGCATGGCCTCGAGCTCGGGCGACACCTCACTCCACGGCTCGTCCGCGTTCACGACGCGCGGCGCAGGACGAACCGGCGGGCGATCGTTGCGGAACCGTTCCGGCTCGCGGCTGCCGCCCCTGGGTGCAGACTCCCCGTAGCGGCTTGACCCGCTGGACCCGCCAGAAACTGACCGTCCGGCCGACGGCGATCGCCCGGCACCGTACCGTTCGCGGTCGACCGCCGCCGAGTAGCCGCTTCTGGCACCGCGAACGCCGCCACGCCCGGCATTGCCACCACCGCGACCGTCGCGCTGACGACGCTCCGCGATCAGGTATTCCGGGATCGGCGGCTCGTCCAGGTCCTCATCGTCGAACGCCGTTCCGCCACCGACCGCTGCCGTTGGCACGCCGATCTGGGAGTCCCAGACCGAGCCGAAGGCATGAACGGGGCGCTTGGCGGGTGCGGGCGCTTCGGCCGCGCCGTCTTCGATATCGACGTCGTCGTCCTCCTCGTCAGCATCGTCACTGGCTGGCTGGACGCCGGCATCCGCGGTGCCTTCACCTGCCAGGCCGTCCTCACGTGCCCGGCCGCGACCTCGACCTCGTCCGCCACGGCGTCGGCGTCGCCGACGCGGCTCCTCTTCGCCATCGACCGGGGCTTCGCCGTCGAGAAGCTCATCCGGTTCCTCGTCCGACTCAACCGGAACTGGGACGGCCTCGGCCGCCCTGGCCGTGGCAGCCTTCGAAAGTTTCTCGCCGGGCAGGGCAACGAGCCCGCCGCCGGTGGACGCGACGGCCCCGACGGCCGCTACGGCATCGTCCTGGACAACCGCACGCGATCGGGTCCGGGAACGCGGCGCGACAACGGCTTCGCCTTCACCGACACGGGTCGTGCGGGTTCGCCCTCGCCCGCGCGGGCGCCCGGTCCCCTCGCTCTGCTTGTCCGGGACCTCGGTCATGGACAGATCCTCATCGTCGCTCGCGACGCGGCGGCCGGATCGGGACGAGCCCTTCTCCACCTTCGCGATCTGGGCGATGTCGGTGAACAGGTCGGCGACATCCATGAGATCCGACGACGTGTTCCCGCGGAAGCTCAGGACCTCGACTCGGACGCCCTGCTCCTGGACGGCCCGAATGGCCGGCGCGAAATCTCCGTCGCCGGAGACCACGATCGCGATATCCAGGTTTCGGGCGGTCTTCATCAAGTCGACGACAAGCTCGATATCGAGGTTCGCCTTGACCTTGCCGTCGCCGTACTTGCGGATGTCCTTGCTGACGACCTTGTAGCCGCTCCGGCGCAGGAAGTCGTGGAAATTGCGCTGATTCTCATTGTCCGG
>JAYWFP010000041.1:0-6292 GCA_043778745.1 Chloroflexota bacterium | reverse complement strand
GAGCCCCGAACGGTCGCAGGGGCCGCGCGATGATCGGGCGCTACACCCTGCCCGAGATGGGGCGGATCTGGGCTGAGCCGGAGCGGTTCGAGCACATGCTCCGGGTCGAACTCGCGGTGGTACGTGCTCAGGCTGCTCGCGGCACGGTTCCGGCGGTGGCGCTCGCCGCCATCGAATCCCGCGCGCGCGTCGATATCGGGCGGATCGCGGAGATCGAGAAGACCACCGATCACGATGTGATCGCATTCGTCAGCCAGGTCGCAGAATCGGTGGGTCTGGAGGGTCGCTTCCTGCACCTCGGCCTGACCAGCAGCGACGTCCTCGACACCGCCCTGGCCCTCCAGTTACGGGCGGCCGGGCACCTCCTGCTCCGGGACGTTGACCGGCTCGTCGAGGCACTGGTCGCTCGAGCCCGGACGGAGGCGATGACGGTGATGATGGGTCGGACCCATTCCGTCCATGCCGAGCCGACGACGTTCGGGCTGAAGCTGGCGGGCTGGGCCTTCGAGGCGGATCGGGGCCGACGGCGCCTGGCTGCCGCGGTCGACGAGATCGCCACGGGCAAGATCTCCGGGCCGGTCGGAACGTACAGCCTGCTCGACCCGGAACTCGAGGCCGAGGTACTCCGGGCGCTCGACCTCCGGGTGGATCCGGTCTCGACCCAGATCGTGCAGCGGGATCGCCATGCCGCGTTGCTGGCTGCGATCGCCATCCTCGGCGGAAGTCTCGAGCGCTTCGCGACCGAGATCCGGAACCTCCAGCACACGGAGATCGGCGAGGTCATGGAGCCGTTCCGAACGGGCCAGAAGGGCTCGTCGGCGATGCCTCACAAGCGCAACCCGATCCTGTCCGAACGGATTGCGGGCCTCGCTCGGGTCCTGCGAGGCTACGCCCAGACCGCGATGGAAAATCAGGCCCTTTGGCACGAGCGGGACATTAGCCATTCGTCGGCGGAGCGGATCATCTTGCCCGACGCCACGATCCTTCTCGATTACGCGCTCCAGAAGATGACGTCGCTGGTCCAGGGCCTGATCGTGCGACCGGACCGGATGCTCGAGAACATCGAACGCGGCCTGGGGCTGCATGCCAGCTCGCGGGTTCTGGTGGCCCTCATCGAACGCGGCGGGATGGCTCGCGAGGATGCCTATGCGGCGGTCCAGCGGGCGGCGATGGCGGCGTCCGATGAACGCCGGCCGCTCCGGGAGTTGCTGGCGGTTGAGTCCGTCGTTGCTGGGACGCTGTCCCTCGCGGATCTCGACGCCTGCTTCGACGATGCGCGCCACCTGGGCCACGTCCCGACCGTGATCGCCCGCCTCGATGCCCTCGATGCCCTTGTTCCAGCGTCGGCGTCAGCGTGATGGCGACCGCGGCGTTCGTGCGTTCCGGCAAGGTCCGGGACCTGTACGCCGTTCGCGACGACGCACTCCTGCTCGTGGCATCGGATCGGCTGTCGGCGTTCGATGTCGTCCTGCCGACGCCCATTCCGGACAAGGGTCGGGTGCTGACGGGCCTGTCGCGCTACTGGTTCGATGCGACACGGGACATCGTGGCGAATCACCTCGTGTCGACGAACCCGGCCGACGTCCCCAGCGGGACCGTGGATCCGGCCACGCAGGCGGACCTGCACGGTCGAATGATGCTCGGGCGACGAGCCCTGGTGCTCCCCGTGGAGGTCGTGATTCGCGGCTTCCTGGCCGGCTCCGGGTGGAAGGCCTACGTCACGGATGGGTCGATCTGTGGTGTTCCGCTGCCCGCGGGCCTTCGAGATGGTGACCGGCTGCCGCGCCCGATTCTCACGCCGGCCACGAAGGCCGAGGTCGGCGAGCACGACGAGAACATCGACTTCGCCGCGATGGTCGCCGCCCTGGAGTCGATCGCCGGTCCCGATGCGAACCGCCTCGCGGCGCGCGTGCGCGAAACCGCCTTGGCGATCTACGAACGTGCCGCTGCCCGATGCGCGTCGGTCGGCCTCATCCTGGCCGATACCAAGTTCGAATTCGGACTCGTCGACGGAGACCTGATCCTGATCGACGAGGTCCTGACGCCCGATTCATCCCGCTTCTGGGATGCGGCGACGTACGCTCCGGGTCATCCTCAGGCGAGTTTCGACAAGCAGTTCGTTCGTGACTGGCTCGAACGCCAGGCCTGGGACAAGGCGGCCCCGGGCCCTGAACTCCCCGACGCCGTGGTGGACGGAACGCGTACGCGCTACGTGGCCGCCTTCGAGCGCATCACTGGCGCCAGCTTTGACCGGTATCTCGAAGAGGATGTGATCGCGCGATGACAACTTCGTTTCGGTATGCCGTGAACGTGACGCCGAAAGCCGGCATCCTCGATCCGCAGGGGCGTGCCGTCGAGGGCAGTCTCGGTCATCTGGGGATCGAGGGCGTCTCGGCGGTTCGGGTGGGTCGGCGCGTGGAGCTGACGGTCGAAGCTTCCGATGCGATTGCGGCACGGACGGTCGTGGAGCGGCTGGCCCGGGAGCTGCTCTCGAACCCGTTGATCGAAGCGTTCGCCGTCGAGCAGGTCGAGGCACGGAACGCGGGCTCGGTCGATCCGGAGCCGGGCACCGCGAAGGTCGAACGCCCGTGACCAAGATCGGCGTCATCGTCTTCCCGGGATCGAACTGCGATCGGGACACCATGCATGCGATCGAGCTCGCAGGGGCTCAGCCGGTCGCGCTGTGGCACGAACAGGCGAGCCTGGAAGGGGTTGCCGGGGTCATCCTGCCCGGCGGATTTGCCTATGGCGACTACCTTCGGGCCGGAGTCATCGCCCGGTTCAGCCCCGTCATGCGGTCGGTTGCGGCCTTTGCCGCGGAGGGCGGGCTGGTCCTCGGCATCTGCAACGGGTTCCAGGTCCTTGCCGAGGCCGGACTCGTACCCGGCGCGCTGCTCCGCAATCGGGGCCTTCGATTCCTGGGACGGGACGTCCACATCGCGGTTGAGCAACCGGACTCACCGTTCACAAGCCGCACCGGGCCGCGTCGTCCGCTCAGGATGCCGATCGCCCATGGCGAGGGTTGTTACTTCGCCGAACCGGCCATGCTGGACCAGCTCGAGGCCAACAACCAGATCCTGTTCCGCTACGTACGGTCCGATGGCTCGATCGCCGGAGAATCGGACGATCCAGCCAACCCCAACGGGTCGATGCGCGCGATTGCCGGCGTCCGGAATGCCGCCGGCAACGTCGCCGGCCTGATGCCCCATCCCGAGCGGGCGTCTGAACGGTTGCTCGGTTCCGACGATGGTTTCGGCATCGTCCGCTCGTTCGTCGAGAGCGCCGGGTCTTCCGTCGGCGCGGGCGATCGCGGCGGGGTCCTCGTGCGATGACCCTCATGGATGCCACCGCCCAGGCGCCGTCGAGTTTGCCGCTCCACGTGGCGCTGGGCCTGACCGACGACGAGTTGGACGGTATTCGAGATCGACTGGGCCGTGAGCCGAACGACGTGGAACTTGCGATGTTCAGCGTCATGTGGAGCGAGCACTGCTCCTACAAGAGCTCCAAACCGCTGCTTCGGACCCTGCCGACGGCGGGTGAGGGCGTCGTTGCCGGCCCAGGCGAGAATGCCGGCGTCATCTCGATCGGTGACGGGCTTGCGGTCGCTTTCAAGATCGAGTCCCACAACCACCCGAGCGCCGTTGAGCCATACCAGGGCGCCGCCACCGGCGTCGGTGGGATCCTGCGCGACATCTTCACGATGGGCGCGCGGCCGATCGCCGTCCTCGATGCCCTCCGGTTCGGCGATCCTTCGGACGCCCGCACCCGGCACCTGGTCGACGGCATCGTCCGCGGCGTCGGCGGCTACGGGAACTGCGTCGGAGTGCCGACGGTCGGCGGCGAGCTGGTGTTCGATCCGTCCTACACGGGCAATCCGCTCGTGAACGTCATGGCGATCGGGATCCTCGAGGAACGCCTGCTCACCCTGGCACAGGCCCCTGGGCCCGGGAACCTCGTCGTCCTGTTCGGGAGCGCCACCGGACGCGACGGGATCGGCGGAGCCTCGGTCCTCGCGTCGGCGACCTTCACCCACGACGATCCGTCCAAGCGGCCGTCGGTGCAGGTCGGGGATCCCTTTTCCGAGAAGCTCCTGATCGAGGCCTCGCTCGAGCTCATCGAACGCGGTCTCGTCGAAGGTCTCCAGGACCTCGGCGCGGGTGGAATCACCTGCGCGACTTCCGAGACGGCCGACCGATCAGGCACGGGCATGCTGGTCGATCTCGACGCGATCCCCAGGCGGGAGCCCGGCATGGAACCCTTCGAAGTGCTCATTTCCGAGAGCCAGGAGCGGATGCTGGCGGTGATCCGCCCGGACCGGGAGGCGGCCGTCCGAGCCGTGTGCGAGCGCTGGGGTCTCCCGTGCGAGGTCATCGGGCGTGTTACGGCGGTCCCGGATATTCGGGTGATCGCCGGCGGCCTGATCGTCGACGCAACGGCCGACGGTGGGCTGGTGCCCGCACCGGGATCGCAGGAGCTGGCCCGTATCCCTGCCCGGGCCCTGACATCGGACGCCATCGTGCACACCCGGATCGCCACCCCGCCCCAGCGCCGGCGCGAGGCCCCGGCGCCCGGGGCTCCCGACGCACCGTCAGGCGCCCTGCCTGAGCGAGGCATGGACCCCGGGGCCGTTCTCCTTGCGCTCCTCGGGAGCGCCAATCTCGCGTCTCGCCGGCCGGTCTACGAGCAATACGACAGCACTGTGCAGGTCAACACCGTCACGGGACCAGGTCACGGCGCCGCCGTCCTCCGAGTCAAGGGGACATCCAAGGGCCTGGTCGCGAGCACGGACGCGAATGCCTCGGTCGGGGCGATCGATCCGTGGCTGGGGGCGGTGCTGAGCGTTGCCGAGGCGACCCGGAACGTGGCCATCACCGGAGCGAGGCCCCTGGGTGTCACGAACTGCCTCAATTTTGGCGACCCCACGCGCCCGGAGGCGTTCTGGCAGCTCAGCGAGTCCGTGCGCGGTCTGGGCGACGCCTGCCTCGCGCTCGGCCTGCCAGTAACCGGCGGCAACGTATCGCTCTATAACGAGTCGCCGACCGGGGCAATCCTGCCGACGCCGGAGATCGGAGTGGTCGGCCTGCTGGACGATGTCACGATCGCGGTCGGTCCGGCATTTGTCGCCGATGGCGACATCATCCTGCTGATGGGTTCGGCGATGCCGGGACTGGCCGGCAGCGAATACGCTCGGCTCGGGGGGCTGACGATGGACGACGACCCGCCGACCATCGATCTGGGCGCGGAGCAACGCCTTCAGGCGTGCATCCGGGAAGCCGTCGCGCGTGGTCTCGTCGCTTCGGCTCAGGATGTATCGGGCGGCGGCCTGGCCGTCGCCGTGGCCGAGTCCGCGATGTGGAGCGGCCTCGGGGCGCAAACGAGAATCGCGATTGCGCATTCGCCCGCGGTCGACCTCTTCGGCGAGAGCCCGACCCGGATTGTGGTCACGACCCGGCCTCGGCAGGCACCGGCGTTCGAACTCCTCGCGCGTCAGTACGGCCTTCCAATCGAGCAGCTCGGGTCGGTCGGCGGCACCCGATTGGTCATGGAACTCGTCGGTTCCGGGGCCACCGGCGCGTCCGAGGCCCGCGGATCAAGGGTGGCGGATCCCATCGACCTCCCGCTCACGGACCTCGAACACACCTGGAACCACGGGCTCGTCCGCGCTCTCGGCTGGGAGGTTCCGGCCGCTGCGCCGGAGGGCCGCTGATATGTGTGGCGTATTCGGGGTGGCCATGCCCCATGGCAGCGGGACCGAGGCGGCTCACGTGGCGGCGCTCGGTCTGTTCTCGCTTCAGCATCGGGGCCAGGAATCGGCCGGGCTGGCGGTCAGCGACGGCGCGGAACTGTTCCTGTACAAGGACCTCGGAATGATCTCGTCGGTGCTCGACGAGCGACGCCTGCCCTCGTTCCACGGGGACCTGGCGATCGCCCATTGCCGGTACTCGACCACCGGTTCCACGATCTGGGAGAACGCCCAGCCGACACTCCGCCTCGGGCCGCGGCGGGCCGTCGCCATCGGACATAACGGAAACCTCGTCAATACCCGCGAGCTCCTGGGCGAGCTCCGTGGTGGCCGTGGCCGCCTGCCTGCCAGCACCGACACCGAGCTCCTGACGGCGCTTCTTGCGGACGAGCCGGGTGATGACACGGTCGAAGCCCTCGTCAGTCTCCTGCCACGGGTGCGGGGCGCCTATTCACTCGTCATCCTCGACCGCGAGCGGATCATCGGCGTGCGCGACCCCTTCGGGTTTCGGCCCCTCTGCATCGGCCGCATCCGGAACGTCCCGGCCGC
>JAYWFP010000040.1:0-6293 GCA_043778745.1 Chloroflexota bacterium | reverse complement strand
GCCTGATCGCGTACCAGACCGCCTACCTCAAGGCCAACTACACGGTCGAGTACATGACCAGCGTGCTGTCCGCGTTCCGGAGCTCCGAGGACAAGGTGGCGGCCGCGGTGGCCGAGTGCCGGCGGCTCGGGATCGAGGTCCGCCCACCCGACGTCCATGCCAGCCAGCTCGAGTTCACGGTCGAGGGTGACGCGATCCGATTCGGCCTGCTCGCGGTCAAGAACGTCGGCCAGGGCGCGATCGAATCGATCATCGCGGCCCGTGAGGCCGAGGGGCCGTTCCGGTCGCTGACCGACTTCTGCACCCGGATCGACCTTCGATTGACCAATCGCAAGGTGCTCGAGGCGCTGGCCAAGGTCGGTACGCTCAGCGCGTTCGGCCACCCGGCCCAGATCCTGCTCGGGCTCGACGATGCAACCGCGGCCGCGCAGGCGACCCAGCGTGACCGGATCAGCGGCCAGACCTCGTTCTTCGACATGGGCGCCACGGATGCTGCGGCCCTCGAGCGGCCGTTGCCGCAGACGCCCGAGGCGCCGGGCCGGGAACGTCTCCGCTGGGAAAAGGAGTTACTCGGGCTCTACCTGTCCGAGCATCCGATGGGCGAGGTCGCCGATCGCGTCGGCGACTTCGTTTCCGCCTACTCGGCCGACCTGAAGGACGATTCGCTCGATGGCCAGCGGATCGTGGTGTGCGGGATCGTGGTTGGGACGCGCTCGATCGTCACCCGGGCCCGAGCGACGATGGCGGTGGTGACGCTCGAGGACCTGCAGGGTTCCATGGAGGTCGTGGTCTTTCCGAAGCTCTTTGAGCAGACGGGTCCGATCTGGGCCGATGGATCCATCCTGCTGGTTGCGGGCCGGATCGACCATCGGGGCGACGAGGTGTCCCTCCTCGCAGATCTGGTCACGACCTGGGACGAGGCGGAGGTCAAGGGCCCCGAAACGTTCGCCCGGGATGTCGCTGCGGGCGATCGCGGTACCTTCCGCCGCCGTCCAGGAGCCCAGGGCCAGACTCCCGACGCGAATGGGGGATCCGCGAACCCGTTCGAGCGACGGCCCGCCGAGCGCAACGGAACGAATGGGGCGTCAATGAATAGGCATCCATCCGGTACGAGCCCGGATGCGCCTCTGCCGGAAACGGCGCGGCGCCCCGACGTCGGATACGTGTCGCCGCTCCGTGCCGATGCGGTCCCCGCCGTTGCCTCCCTGCCACCGATCGCGCCGGCCGAGCCGATTTCCGCCCATGAGGCGGCCGAGCACGCCGGCCGAGATTTGAGGCTGGAGCACGATGATTCGCCGGCCCTGCCCGAGGAGGCCCGTCGTCAGGTCGTGGCCGATGCCGCGGCCGCGACCGCCCCGATCGAGTCGGCCAATGTCGGCCAGATCCTGCACGTGCGGTTCGGCGGAGCGCCGGCGGACCAACTCGTGCGGGCCATGGAGACGTTTCGCCAGCTCGTCCGGGAGCGCCCTGGAGAAACGCGGGTGGTCGTGCACATTCCGGCCCCCGGAGGCAGCGCCCTGCCGATGGAGCTGAAGCAGGCGGTTGCCTACGATGCGGACCTCCTGGCCGAGGTGCAGCGGCGTCTCGGGACGGGCATCGCGAGCGCCACGCTGCAATAGTCGCGGGCGCATTGGTGGGGCCCTGAGGTGATGGGCCGCCCGTCCCGACGCTCGATGGGCGGCCGACAACGGGCCTCGAGCCGTCAGCCTCGAGCCGTCAGCCTCGAGCCAGCCGCCTCGCAGCCCGGATCACACTGAACTGGTCGACGTACGCCTCACGGACCTGGTTCAGGATCGGGCGATCGATGCCGAGCTCACCGGCGATCTGGTTGATCGCCTGGGCTTCGTCGTTCGAGATCTCGTCATCAGCCGCCCCGACCGTGAAGGCGGCCCGGAGGACGGCCAGCTTCTGGTCGTCCGTCGCGAAGCTCGCGAATTCGCGGGTCACGAGGTAGTCCTCCGTGCCGAATTTCGCCCGCGACTGAAACTTTGCCATCTCCACGACGAGGACCGCCTGGGCCTCGTCGAGTTCGCCGAGGTCACGAACGGCGACCTCCATAACGGTCGTCTCCTCGGCGCTGATGTCGAGATCCGCATGCGCCGCTCGAGCCAGGATATAGGCGAAGCCAGCGAGGAATCGCGCCCGATCGGGCGGCAGCGAGTCGAGTTTGGCGACGATCCTGCGGACCGTTTCGGTGTCCCCGGCAGCACTCGTCGCGTCGGTTGTGCCGGCCTCCGCCGACTGGCCTTCGCCCGAGGCAGAGGCGGGCCGAATCAAGCGTTCGAGAAAGCTGCTCACTTTGGCGGCGCCAGTGCGCGACGACTTGGGCAATCTGTCATGTCGGTACTCTACCGATACAAGCGCCCAGCCGGGCGCGACACGCCGACACACAGGAACCTCACCACGGCCACGACCGTCAGGGGATGATGAACAACCTTTCACCCCACTCTCGTCGATACCCACGACCGCTCGCGATCGTTTCCCTGGCATTCGTTGTGATCGTCGTTGCAGGATGCAGTCGGATCGTCGGTCCTCGGTCGTTCGCAATGTCGGCCGTCACGGTGGGTGGCGAAACCTGGTCCGTTGGCGTCAACGACACATCCGGTGAGGTGACCAATGCGAGCGTCGATCCCACACCCCTCTTCATCGACGGCACCGGCTTGCCGTTCAATCCGCCCGGATCCTCGGATACCGTCGTGATTCCCTGGACTGGCGGCGCCTGTGACCGGATGACCACGTTCAGCGTCTCGTCCCGGGATGGGGGCGGGCTGTCGGTCAGTTATCGGATCGAGGTCGGGCCGGGCATCTGCGATGCGATCGGCGTTGCTCACCAACTCGTCCTGACGACGTCACCCGCGATCCCTGCGGGGCGCGTCACGGTCCAGCGAGCGCCGTAGATACGGCTTTGTTCGGGAGCCAGCGCGACGCCAGCGTCACGCCGAGACCGACCACAACGAGAATCGCAAACCCGAATGAGACGGCGCCGGCGGTGATCCCGCCCGCAAGGACTGCACCGGCCAAGCTTGCCCCGACGACCCCACCAAGGTACCGGCCGGTGTAGTAGGTCCCGGCGGCCATGCCGACGCGTTCAGGCTGGATCGCCTCGAATGCGGCGGCCTGTCGCGGCGACCCGGACAGGCCCATGCCCAAGCCGACGACCGCGAGCAGGATGCCAACGGCAATGAACGAATTCGAACCAGCCGGAAAGGCGAGACCCGCCAGACCGGCGGTCATCACCAGCGCGCCGGCCGCGACGAGTGCCCGCCGGCCTCGCCGATCCGAGATCCGACCGCCAAATGGCGCCACCAGCGCGCCGACGCCCGAGACGCCCAGGAGCACGATGCCGCTCGTCGTTGCGGAGCCCCCGAGGAGCCGCTCGACGAGCATCGGCACGAGAATGAAGCAGGCGTGGAGCACGACGGTATTGCCGAAGATTCCCGCGACGGCCGATGAAAACGCCGGAATACGGAAGAGCCTGGGATCGACGGCGGGCATCGGTCGACCGAGCTCGAACCAGACGAGGATCGCGGCAAGCGGCAGGATCGCGACCGCGGCGATGAGCCCGATCAGTCCGGTGTCGCCGTGCAAGGCGATGAGGATCGCCACGATCCACGCCGCCAGAAGGGCCAGGCCCACCACGTCGAGCGGGGGTCGTCGGATGGCCGGATGCGCGCCTGATGCAGGTCGTGGCGCCTCCGCGACGATGGCTGATGCTGCCTGGGGACGAAGCCAGAAACCGACGGCAAGAGCCGCGAGCAGGGCGACCGGGACGGCCACGACAAACAGGGATCGCCACCCGAAGGCGCCGACCAGCACGCCTCCGATGAACGGCCCTGCCGCGGCACTGGTCGATGTCAGGAGGTCGAACAGACCGAACGCCTCACCGCGCCGCCGCGGTGGTGCCGCTATCCGGACCAGGGCTGCCGAACTCGTCGAAACGAATGCCCCGCTGACGGCCTGGCCGACGCGGGCGAGCTGGAGCAGCGCAAACGAACTGGCCCCGACGGCCAGCAGCGAGGCGAGCCCGAAGACCACCACGCCAGCGAGGAACGTTCGCCGGTGCCCGAATCGATCGCCCAGGGAGCCGCTCACGGGCAACGCGACGGCGACGGCACCGAGGTACAGGGTGACCAGGGACGAGACCGCCGCGGCCCCGAGGTGAAACTCGTCCATGACGCCCGGCAGGGCGACGGCGAGCATCGTCGAGTTGAGGGGAACCAGGATCGATCCGCTCGCCACGCCGAGCATGAGGGGCGTCAGCAGGCGGTCGCCTCGAGGGCTGGTCACAGAAGGCGGACGGTTCCAAGGGTGCCGTCGATCTCCACCAGCGCACCGTCCTGGATTCGGGTCGTGGCGTCCCCGGTGCCCACGACCGCCGGCAGGCCGAACTCGCGAGCCACGACGGCTGCATGGGACAGGACACCACCCGTGTTGGTGACCAGGCCACCCGCCGTGGTGAAGACCGGCACCCAGGACGGGTTCGATGAAGCGCACACGATGATGTCGCCGGGTCGCAGCCGCGCGAAATCAGCGGGCGAGAGCGTCACCCGAGCCGTCGCTCGCACCACGCCCGCCGACGCCCCCGTCCCGCGAAGGATCCGTGGGTCGTCCGACGTGAAGCGCTCACCGTCGAAGCGATCGACTGGACGCGTTCCCGGATCGAGGCCGATGATCCGGGGCGCGATGAGCTTCCCGTGCCGCTCGTGCTCGGCTCGTCGCGCGGCCAGAAGCGGGCGGAGATCCGTGGGTCGCTCGATCTGGACCCTGACCTCATCCCGGTGGAGGAACAGGATGTCCTCAGGCGTGTCAATACCTCCGCTCGCGACAAGCCGACGGCCCACCCGGATGGCGAGGGTCCGGATCCTTGCCTGGGCGAGCCGGTCAATCCAGTAGTTGTGGCCCTCGGTGAGCGGTCCGATCGCCCGTGCATACGACAGCAGGCGCTCGAACGCTGCGGACTGCTCGGGCGTATCCGCGAGGCGCTCCCGGACGGTCCCGGCAAGGGCATCGGCCTCGGTGCGCAGGCGCGCGCGCCGCGATTCCGACCCCTCCGGTGGGCTCGCAAGATGGTGCCCCACCTGCCCAAGGACGATGGACGGCTCGTCAGCCCATGACGCCTCGACCAGGTCATCGAACGCCTGCCCAAGGTGACCGTGAGCCTCGAGGAACGTATCGAGTGCGGCAAGGAACGCAGCGCTGCCGTCGAGGGCCACGAGTTCAGCCGGCTGCACCACTCGGCGCGATCCGTCCGCGCTCAGGGCGCCGGTCGTCAGCGCGGCCTCGATGGCAGGATGCGTCCGGGCGATACGAGCCAGCTCCTCGACGCCGAGCTCGACGTCGAAAAGCTCATTCAGCGTGCCCCCGATGAGCCGCACGGCTTCGCCCGGCGCCGCCTCGGGAACGAGCGCATCGTAGAAATCCGCCAGTTGCTCGACGGCGGTGTAGGGCCCGCCGATCGCGATGAAATGGAGCTCCCACATCCGCAGCGTCGCGGCCCAGGCGCGATCCCAGGCCTGGGCGAGAGCGGAGGGTGCCAGCCCTTCGGCGGGGATCATCCGAATCTCGGCCTCCAGCCGGCGGATCTCCGGGAGCGCCTCGTCGCGCCACCACGCCTCGGTGACCTCCACCTGGCGCTGCATCGCCGCCTGCCATCGTTCGTCGATGGCCGGTCGCTCTTCGGGCGGCGCGTTGTAATTGATCGCGAAATACGTGTAACCGTTCCATACGCGGCACTTCCAGCGCTGTGGAAAGTCGCCGTGGAGGGTGTAGCGGAAGTTGAATCCCTCGCCCAGTGTTCGAATGTAGTCGGCCGAGAGCGGTACAAGGGCAAACGGCATGTGCATGTCGTCTCGATCCCAGGTCAGGGTCGGATCGGTCGGGTCCTCCCAGGCCACCGGAAAGTCAGCTGTGCCGGTCAGGATTGCGGGGGATGCGCCTGGGGTGAGGCCTTGCGATGGGTCGCCCGGCATCGGATCGCCCGGCGTGGGGTCGGCCGGCATCGTGGTGATCGGACGCGCCTGGAGCAGGAACCACTGCCCGCCCGCAGCGGCCGCTTCGATATCCACGGGACCCCCAAAGCCTCGCTCCACATCGAGGGCCATGCCCGCAAGCTCCCGCAGTTCCGCATCCGCGATCGCCGGCCCGGGCCGCCCCTCGCGCACGTCGCGGCCGTCACGGCCGCCGCCAGGCGTGTATTCGATCCATGCGAGGCTCGCCCGGTCCACCACCCACGTATCGGGCGTGACGGTCCCGGAAACCATCGCGTCACCGAGGCCGCGCACGCTCGTGATCAC